>NZ_VPDL01000044.1:0-11444 GCF_013417705.1 Acinetobacter sp. YH12235
AAAGCACGTAGTGTTCATGGATTTCTAGGAGGGATTTACGCGTCCTTGTGTGCATATCAACTGATCCATAAAAATAAGCCAACAATTCAAATTATGAAGTCATCGGCTTAAGCAGGATTCGGGTTAAAATATGGAAAATATGTTTTTGTGAATTATAATCAAATAGGTTCATTAAAATATGACATTAATCACATAAAATGCATTATTATATTTATGTAAGCATGAAAAATATTAGAACAAAAGTATACAAACAATTAATCAAGTTAACGCAATAAAACAGATTTCTATTCAAAAGGTGAAGTTAATAATGAATATAAAAAATGCTCCTAAACATAGAAGCATTTTATTTTTAATGAAAATAAAAAATTATTTTAAATAGTCTAATAAATGACTAAAGTTCTCAATCGTATATTTAGGCTGTGCCTGCTGTAATTCAATTTCTGAACCATAGCCGTATTTGACTGCAATCGACTCAATCCCATTATGGCGGGCACCAAAAATATCATGCTCACGGTCCCCCACCATAATGCATTGATCAGCCTGTATGCCTTGTTGTTCCAGGATATACTGAATCAGTTCCCCTTTATTGGTCCGATCACCATTCAGCTCACTGCCATAAATCTCAGTAAAATACTGGGCCAGATTAAAATGTTCCAGAATCTGTTTGGCATAAACGGTTGGTTTTGCTGTTGCGAGAAACAGGCGATAACCACGGCGTTTAAGTTCCGCCAGAGTTTCAGCTACGCCTTCAAAGACGTGATTTTCATATAAGCCAGTCACTGCAAAACGCTCACGATATGCCATTAGTGCCTGTTCAGCCAGGGTATCATCCGCATCTACATTCAGAATTTTGGCTAGCGAAGCTTTTAGAGGAGGCCCGATAATCCAGTCAATATTCGTGTCTTCACTGATCGGATGACCCACCTTTTCCAGACCATAGCGGGCAGAAGTCGTAATCCCCACTTTTGGATCAGTTAATGTACCATCCAAGTCAATTAAAATATTCTGAATCACACCTTGTCCCCTATGTTTGCAGCCGACATCAATTCATATCGTGAGTATAGCCAGATTTGTCTACCCTAAAGCAATTATTAGGCCATAAAAACAAGCCAAGAATGCCCATTTTCAGGGTAATCAACTCTATATTTTGATCAGATAAAACATACGAAATTTTGCCTGACAGACCGTTCTTGCAAGTGATAGAAATTAATATCGAGAGTTTGAATAAATTTGCCTATACTAAGGCAATTTTAGTGAATGAAGGACATCATTTTGCGACCTACCGTACTTTGCTTTTCAGGTTTAGATCCTTCAGGTGGAGCAGGCCTTCAAGCAGATATTGAAGCCATCGGTCAAAGTGGTGCTCATGCTGCAATAGCCTGTACAGCCCTGACTATCCAGAACTCACAACAGGTCTTTGGTTTTGAAGCAACTTCAAAGGAATTACTGCTGGCTCAGGCCAATGCTGTGGTAAAGGATCTGCCGATTCGTTGTGTTAAATCAGGCATGCTGGGAACGACTGAAAATATTGAAGCACTGGCAGAATTTCTAACTGCGCATCCGGACTATCAGTATGTACTGGATCCAGTGCTGGTAGCCAATAGTGGTGGCTCACTCGGCAATCAAGCCACACTGGTCAAAGCGTTTAAACAACTGATTCCGCTAGCCACGATTTTAACTCCAAATACAGTCGAGTTGCGCGCTCTGACAGGTGAGCAGGATTTAGATCAAGCCACGCAGAAACTGTTCGAAATGGGTGCCCACGCGATTCTTGTTAAAGGTGGCCACGAAGATACTCCCGACTATATCCAGAACCGTCTATATATTCAGGGTGAATTGATCAACGAAACCCGTTGTCCGCGCCTGGAAGGTGAATATCATGGCTCAGGCTGTTCACTGGCGAGTTTCATTGCCGGACGTCTAGCCTTGGGTGAACAGTTGAAAACAGCCGTACAACATGCAGAAACCTGGTTATTTGGTGTATTAAAAAATGCGGAAATTCCGGTACCGAATGGTCAGCGCATTCCAAAACGCTTTTAATCTTCCCTAAATAAAAAAGCCTGAACGATTCAGGCTTTTTTATGGCGATTTTTTTCAAGAATGGACAAATAGATGTGATGATCTTGTTTCAATGAAATTTAAAACTTTTGCCTTAACCTGCCAGTTTCACAGGGCGCAGTTTTTCAGTCTTCTCCTGAACAGGGACAGAAATATGTTGATAATGCAATTGCCACTGATCTTGCTGCTTGCTCAAGACCATGCTGAAGCGGCACCATTGCAAAGGGAAATATCGTTCCATCGCCGCATAAGCAATCCGGACATAACCATATACGAAAGCCATGTCATTATTGACCTGAATGGTGACCTCCTTCCGTTCAACGCGCATACCATTGTTGCGCATATATGGTCGGTACTGTTGCCATGCAGCCTGATAAGCCTCGATCCCTTTCAGTTCGGAGCTAATATCAATCAGACAGACATCTGGTCGGCAAAGTTGACGAATTTCGCTGAATTCAAGTGAACAAATAGCTTGATCCCATTTTTGTAAAAATGTCCTGACTTCCTGAGCCAGACATTCTTCCCCTATTATTTTCATTGAATACCTCTCTATAAGGTTTTATTCAGACTTGAAAACCGAGATTTCAAGCATCTCATTATTTTCAGTCTTTCTTGTTTTTCATTATTTTTAATTATGTAAATGGGTCCTAGTTTTACCCATCCCCCCATATATCAGGTCAAAAGTGTGACCTAATACCTAAAATTACACTATTTTTTAATTATAGGCAAAATTTTCTGATCAACTGCAATAATCAGGTGAATTTTGACTGATTATTTAAATTTTCATGCTCTAGTTTTATTTATCGTTCTTTATATTTCAAAATCGCTTTGATACTTCTCAATTTTTTATTAAGTTCTGATGTATTCAAGATAAAGAGAGAAACTAAGAAAACTTCATTTCCTAGTCCTCACTTCAATCTAAAAAAAATCAAATAATAGCTTTAGTATAAGTCTCTTTGTCCATTTCCAGAATTTCAACACAGAGCTGAATCTTTAACCCCGGCTGCGAGACAATGTGCTGCTGCATGACCTGAAGTACCAGCTTGGAAATTGCCTGGCGGATGTCCAGACTACGACCAGTCAGGAGAGAAACTTTAGCATGTACATAAGCCTGATCTGTCTCCTGCTCTAGTCCAATCACAAAATCCTGCTGTACAATCGCCCTACTTTTTAAATCATTCGGGTCATTAATATAACCGGCGTTAAATAAGGCCTGGTGAATTGCCAACATTAAAGGTCGGGTTTCAAGCTGCTGAATATTATCTGAATATTCAAGATGAAGATGAGGCATAAAGCATAGATCCAGGCATGATATGGCAATCAGAAGAGATTGATCTTCGAGTTTGAGGAAGAAGCATAGACCTTCAAACCCGAAGACCGAAAGCACTCATTCGTATAAGAACGTATCAGGCTTTTTTCACATATTCAGATTTGAGCTTCATGGCGCCAATGCCATCAATTTTACAGTCAATATCATGTCCATCAGTTGCATCGGGTAATAGACGAATATTTTTGACCTTAGTCCCGACTTTAACCACTGAAGAAGATCCTTTAATTTTAAGATCCTTAATCACTGTAACTGTATCACCATCAGCCAGCAGATTGCCATGCGCATCCTTGATGACCACGGTTTCCTCAGTTGCTTCCCCTTCTTTCCACTCATATCCACATTCTGGGCAGATTAACAAGTCACCATCTTCATAAGTATATTCAGACTGGCATTTTGGGCATTGTGGTAGAGCCATAGCAACCTCAACAAAATAAAAAAATAAAAGAAAAAACAAAAAATTAAAGCTGAACTATAGCATCTTTGGGTGGGTTCATGCTCAAGCTTTAAAAGGATCTCCCGCTCGACTTAATTAACTGAACTTAACCATCTAAAATATGTGGATTGACCAGCCAGGACAAAAGCTGCAATGACTCCTGCCAGCTTAAGTGACATGCAGATGGTGGTACCAGATCCGGATAACCCACCTGAATAATATGCAGGCTGGTGCCTACAGACACTTTTTCAAAGATGAGCGTGACTTCAATTTCACCTTTGACCTCAGGTGTAGAAAAGCAATCGGTATAGCGCAGTAACTGGTTAGGAATAACTTCATGATAGGTGCCATGTAAATGATGCTGGGTACCAGTGGCAAAATTGGTCAAGGTGATTTTATAGCTGCCTCCCGGTTTGACTTCGGCATGCTCAACTCTGGCAGTAAAGCCATGCGGTGCCAGCCATTTTGCGATGGCATCTGGATGAATAAAGGCCCGGTACACCCGTTCCGGTGGCGCACTGAATACGCGATGCATTTTTAGGGTATAACTCATTTCAGCCTACCTTTTTTTCTTGTTCTTACTGAAAGATTATTTTTATTTATTATTCGGACGGATCATCCCGATCTCGTCGGCCTCAGTATTTAAATAACTGCCCAACATACTGTACGGCCTAAATATAATTGTTATCTATCTATTTTATAGGATGTATAACAAAAAACTACAGTTGACCCGACCAATACCGCAGGCCATAAAAAACCCGGCTTAACCGGGCTTAAATAAGGAAATTTTGATTAGCTGCTACGAAGTTTGCTTTCGCCCTCTTCTGAGTCGCCCTCATCATCATAGACATAGGCCATACAGCCCCAGCCGTCATATTCACCCTGAAATTCAGCGGCAATTCTGGTAAACCATTGTTCTAAGTCGACAATATTTTCATAGGTAGGTTGCATATAGACATGAATGGTAATTGTCCACTCCAGCGTATCGCTCTCCTCATCCTGATATAGGCTTATCTTTTGTTCTTCTTTAAGCAGATGCAATGCACAGCGGTCAGCCTGTTCTTCACTATTAAAGGCTATCGAGAATTCAATTTCATGGTCGTCCTGCAGATCATCACCATCCTGATACATTTGCCACAGTACATGACCATTTTCATCGTCAGGGAATTTGTCATAATCGCGTGCCATAGAGATATCCTTATTATGATGTTTTATTATTCGATTCAGCTTAACTTATTTTATTTGAATTATCGAGTACAGAATATGAAAAAAAATTAACTTTCTCTAAATAAACAACTGAATTTTATCAATATAAATTTAAGAATTTGAGAAAAAAAGCTGCATTTTCATCTAATTAAAAATACCTGCATATCAATCTGCAGATTAAAAAATTTCATCGGTTGATCTGTCTTTTTTAATTGTAGTTAGGAAGCGATCACTGCAGATGGCTCAGACACTTGATTCTGTTGAAGCTCAAGTAAAACGGCGGCGAATTTAAGCTCTTCCAGACGTAAGTTCAGATAAGACTCCTGAATCATGGCCTGGCTCAAGCTTTGTCCTTTATAGTTCATCAGGCGATAATCATCTTTTAAGGATTGCAGCATTTCACCCAGATTATGAGTATTTAACTGGGACAAATAGAATTCTGCCCTGCTATTAAATGCCAGACTCAAAATCTCGATGGTGCTCTTGCGACGATCCTCATCGACATAATTACAGCTGGCCACCTGCTGCTGTTCTTTGGCCTGCTCAATCTGTGTTCTGATAGTCAGTAAATGCCGGGCTGCATCAGTATCGTTGTAGCCACTAATGAGCTGATCCAGAAGCTGCGTGACCGGCAGATCAAAACCATGTTGATAGCCCTTGATCTTATGCTCGAGAGCTTCAACTACTTCTTGCAGTCGCTGTTGTTCTTTAGCCTGCTGATAATAAGCCTGTAAAGCTTTTCGAGCCTGTCGCTCAATATCAGCTTCGGCCTGAGTCTGTAAATTCTGTAAATACGCTTTGACCTGAGCGATATAGGCTTTGAGATCATCCAGCATGATGGAAGCATCAAGCTTGGTTACTTCTACGAAATTTTCGGCCTGCAAGCTGCGGTTAATAATGTATTGTTCGATGTCACAGATATCCTGATATTGTTTATATTTATTCAGTTCAGTTCTGGCACTTCCCAGTTGCATCCGTAGCTGGGTCATTTCATAATTTAATTCATCAACTTGTGTTTCATAATCAGCCAATTTACTGCGTGAATGATCCAGATTTTCCTGTAAGGACTGAATATTGTTTCTTGATAATTTCAGGCTATTGAATACCCATAGTAATACAATGATTAAAACACTTGCGAGAACAAAGAGCACGCCACTTAGCATCATCCTGTCCCTTACCCCTTGCACCATATATAGGCACTAAAAAATTAAAAATTTATGATGTTTTAAAGTTATTCTGCATAATTTAATGATGAGAATCAAAGATAAAAAATGACCATAAACATTTAATATAATTGATCTTTTAAATGATTTTTCACCTATAAAACCTTAATATTTTTATGCCTATCAATTTACTTAAAATGAATCTGTTGGTGATAATCAATTAAAGGGGTTTTTATTTTTATATCGAATGTTATAAGAACAAACCCCTGAGAGACTGCAAATCTTGATAAAAACTGAATAAAAATAGATAGATCAAACAGTTAAACTAAAGATAAAGTGATAAAGTCCCTTAAATGATTCCTGAAATTTTTCCGGGTACACTTTTTTAATTTCAAAAAATCATTACTTGATAAGACATGATTCAGAACATAATTTTTCTAGAAAACTGCTTAAATTCAACTCCATAATTTTCCGATGACTGAAATAAATTCTGACATTTCTGTTGCAGCTTACTAAAATTTAAATATTTATCAGAATCCATATTCATTTTTTGAATGCTTAAATTTTACTAAAATGGTGCAGGTGCAAGAATTTCAACTTTATGACCACTCAAGGGTTGAGTAAAAGTCAGTTCACTGGCATGCAAGGCCATGCGATTAAGAGGACTACGCGTTGGTTCCGGATGATAGATTTTATCGCCCGTAATCGGATGACCGATATGCAGCATGTGGACTCTGAGCTGATGTGAACGCCCGGTAATTGGCGTTAGTAATACCCGGCTGATGTCTTGCTCAGGCAGATATCCCAGCCGTTGATAGAGTGTTTTGGCAGCTTTACCCAGTTCAAAATGCACCATTTGCCGAGGGCGATTTTCCCAGTCAGTAATCAAAGGTACATCGACACTGCCCTCGGCCTGAATTTCTCCCTGTACCAGCGCAATATAGTGTTTGCTGACTGTACGTGCCTGAAACATTTTGCTGACCGCCACTTCAGCATCGCGATGTTTGGCAAACATCAGGATACCAGACGTGGCCATATCCAGACGATGGGTAATTTTGGCATTCGGATAACGCTCTAGTACCCGTAGATAAGCACTGTCATGATGCTCAGGCAAACGTCCCGGAACAGACAACAAACCGGCCGGCTTCTCAATGACAACCAGATCATCATCTTCATACAGAATATGCAATGGGTCTTGAGGCGGCGCGTAGACAAAGTTGTCGTTAATAGGCATGTGCTGTAAGCATTCAGGAGAAAACGCGCAAAATAACAATGTCAGGGAATACTGTCAATCCAGCCCTGTTACAGGATCAGTGCCTGACTAAGCTTTGGACGCTGCACTGATGGGAGATACTGAATGACCCGACTGATACTGGGTTTTCAGTCTGTCGAGATCTTCATTTAAAAATGCCATAAGATATTGCTGAACCTGTGACATAGTCAGATTGCGAAATGACACATAGTCTTTGTTTTTCAGGCTAAACAGTCCCAGAATTTTATGTTGAGCTTCGACTTCAATATCACTTTCCAGCCTGAACTCAAGCTGACCTGACGGCGCCAGTTCATTCAGTGTGATCTGAATCGACTGTTCAGCATCGGAGTCTGTTACGGTAAAAGTGGTAATGGCGGCTTGCATCTGTAATTGTAAAACCCGTAACTGTTGCCAGTTAATGGACTTGAAAGTAGAGAGAATTTCTTCTGCCGATAAGCTGCCTAGCTGCTCTGCTTCGTCTTCTTCTTGATGCGGATAACTGATTTCTAATTCATATTTTTTCATGGGACGTGCCCCTTTCTTATATGCAAAATTATCATAGCATTCTGTTTTATTTTTCAAGGATATAATTTGTGAGCAAATATTAAACATATTATACTTTAAATTATTTATATCAAATACTTATAAACAACCAGCGACATTAGAGTAGTATTTAAACATAAAATAGTCGAAAGCTATAGGCTGTAAATAAAATAGATTAGATATGTGATTAAAATAGTATTTATTTGAATCTCAAATGAATTTACAGCTATTTAGGAAGAATATAAGTGACTGGGTAGGGAAGGTGTTCAACAGTTTGGAGGAGAAGATTGTTTTTATGAGAGGAGAAAATTTTGAGGGTGTTGGGAAAACATCTTGATGGTTTACTTCAACTATCACTCTTTGTAAGAAATGATCTTATAGCCTATAAACTTTTGGTCTATAGCGTCCTAAGCCGAATCGAGACCTTTTGGGTTCGTACTGCACTCGCGTTTTGCGCCACTCACAGCATGCTACTCTTTTCGATCCCATCACACCCTTGAGATCTATAGTAGCCAAGCTGCGGCAAAATTAATTTCCTAAGATTTTTTAATTTTCCCGATTTTTGAAAATATTTTTCTTTAAATATATTTGAAGAAGAATTTTTTACCTTTCACCTCAAAATAAAGATCTTTTATTGCAGAAAGAGCAGAATTACTGGAATTTATCTTCATGTAAAACCTCATTCTGCTCTAAATTTTTTAGACCCCTCTATTCAGCTTTCCAGCCATTTAATCAGCCAGATAATAATCCACTGTAGAAACCACACGAACTTTCTTTAGATAAGGCGTATTGCTGTCACGGTCCTCAATGCTAAACAAACCTTGATTGGCAGTTTTGATTTTCCCGAGACGGCTTTGAGAATCCGCGGCAAACTTTTCTGCCACACTGCGGGCATTTTGCGTGGCTTCTTCAATCATGGCTGGTTTGATGTCATTCAATTTGGTAAAGATATATTCCGTTCTTTGCCCGGAATCATCACCACCAAAAGCAATGCCCTTTTTACCCAGAGCGACCAGACGGGTTTGCGCTGCACGGACTGCATCAATATTGTGGGTATAAACCGTAATGGTCTGATGCGCGGTATAACGTAAGGCAACATTGGCATCACCGCCGTATTGCTGGGCATATTTATCTGTAGTGACTGGAGAACCGGTGGTAATTTCTTCTGCCTTAAAACCCTCACCTTTTAAGAAAGCCTGAATTTGCTGGGTTTGCAGCTCCATGGTGTCATACAGTTCGGTCAGATCCTGACTGCCGCCACTAAAACGGATCGGCCAGACGGCGACATCGGCTTTCACTTCACGTTCAGACAGCCCTTTTACGGAAACAATCCGCTCATACTGTTTAATCTTGACCGCACTATTGCCCAAAATGAATCCGGCGATAATCATTCCCAAGCCGATCAAAGCCCCTAAAATCAAGGCAGGTTTAAACTGATTCATTGATCCGAACTCCTTTTCCATATTGTTATCCTGTTTCGAGCATTATAAGCCTTAAACTGCTCTGTGTAATGCTGATGCGACTATCAGTTTTATTTATTCCTGGAACTTTGGAAAGTTTTATCTCCTAACTTTTCCCCATCAAATATAGGGTAATTAGCGGAACCAGATTGAACAGGAATATCCCGACTTTATAAATGGCCATGCCGCTATAGTGAATGGCATCAAAAGTTGGATCTGAGAGCTGAAACCATTGACCATGCAATCGTTTCACCCAGTCTCGTGCAGACAATCAGCAAAAACCAGAGCATTAAAATGCTGTAATTCAAAGCCAATGTATAAAGTAAAAACCGACACCAGAAATCGAGATTCATAGTGATTCCCTGCCTGTAGAGCCATCTATCCTTAAGTTAACAGATTGATCAAATGTTCAGGAACTGCTGATTTGTATCTGTGATCTAAAGGGAAATGGTTTAAATATTTTCAGCTAAAAGTTTCAGTTCTCACTTCCAGCGATCACTTTTTAGCGTACAAACAGATGACGGGTATGATGATTGATATAGGCATTTAAGCCATCACCATACTGGGCCAGCTGTTTCATATTTTCCACATGCTGATAGCCCGTACTGCTATAACTATAGGTATACACTTTCGAAGTTTTCTTAAATTGAACCCGAATAAACTCATTGCCAATCTCATAATTGGCCACACCCGAGTCATGATTGAGATCAAGATAATGTTGCAATTGAGCAGCCCTAAACATGATAAATCTATAGTTTTATATGGGGTCAAATTGATCATTTTTCAAACAGGATAAATGATAAAACCCACTGTATAGCGGGTTTTAAATGACGACCAATATGTCTATAAATCTCATTCTGTACAGCACTTATGACAGCCCTCTACTTTCTCCCTCGGCCAGTTCATTCTTGCGCGTTTATAAGCCAGATCATAATTAGCAAAATATCCAATCAGAATCTGGTTATCAAATTCTGGCAGGTCTTCACAGCCTCGTGTTGCGTTATGAATATAGTGCACGCCTTGGGCAGACTCTTGTTCATCTACAATAAATTTAATCATTTATAGTTCCCCTAATATTGTTTTTATAAAGTTCAACCACAAATAAAACCATACAAAAATTATGCCTTTTATAATCCCATAATAAAATTATGTCTTTTTTGAATAAAAATCAAGCAATTTAATGAACAAGATGAGGGCCTTTCTTTAAGCAAATATTTCATTAAGAATGAGTGATAAATATTTATTTATCTGATTCTTATAAGGCGGAATTTTCTAGCTTGTTTTTCTTTTTTAGACGTATCCAGCGAATTGCCATGATGGCTAGCATTACAACCAGCAAGGCAGCTAGCACTGGCAAAAGCAATGACAGAATGGATAACAGAATAGCCCCGATCCACTCTCCGGTTGAGAGTACGGGATTCGCAACACCGCCTGTAGTGGCAGTTGATAGTCCACGTGCTGCAACACTGCTCAGTTGCACGGCCCCTGCTGTTCCGCCACCGACAATAATCGCTGCGGCCCAAGCTGCAAACTGGGACATTTCTCCACTGCTGGCAGCCATCGTGGTCAGAGTTCCGGCCAGTATGGCAGCAGGCGTTGCAATTGTATCGATGGCATTGTCCACCCAGGGAATATAATACGCAGCGATTTCACAGAGGGTCGCGATGGCTAAAGCCAGGCAGACTGCCGGCATGGCCAGCCATTCAAAACCGGTCATCGGTTCAAACCAGCCCATCAATGCGGCAATACTCATTATCAGCAAAGGCACAAAAACACGGAAACCAGAGGCTGCACTCAAGCCGATACCGATACATAAACCGAGGATTGTTTCCATGCTGCTTGCCCTTGAGATTTAAGCCATTTTTATAATGTAAAGGCTCTAGACTAGCAGATTTACACTTAATTTTACCTAATGAGGTTCCACAGCTCAGTTGCTAACTCATTAGGTTCCCTCATCCAACGCCATTCAGTTTCTTTAAGATGATAATCAAAGTACTCT
>NZ_VPDL01000045.1:0-9649 GCF_013417705.1 Acinetobacter sp. YH12235
GGACTTCGCGAAACGGGTTGTCACGATCATTACAAGCGCGACAGTGGCGAAGGCAAAGCTGAATCCGATCTCGGAATATTCCGCTTGGCCTATGAGCACACGGGGAGCCGTCGAGAAGAAGACGAAGTAGGTGCCCATACCGGCGCTAAAGCCGACAGTGTAAACCCAAAAAGCCGGACTCGCGAAGATCGGCAAGACAGATCGGCGCGTCTTGACTTGATCCAGAGGGCGGGTTTCGTGCCACCTGAAACCCGCATTTAGGAGTGCGAGCATCGCCAGTATAGCCAAAGTAATGAATATCGCCTGCCATCCCAAGAACTCGCCGATCAATACTCCGGCGATAGGGCCGAGCGCAGGCACGAACGCCAGCATCGAACTGAAAAGGCCGTAGATGACGACACCCTCAGGACGGTTGGCATAAACGTCGCGAACCGTCGCGAACGTCGCCACCAGCATGGCCGACGCGCCCACTGCTTGAAGTAGACGGAAAGCGACAAAGGCCGGTGCAGTTGAAGACCAAGCTGCTCCCAGAGACGCAATGACGAAAGCCGTTGCGCCCGCAAGTAGAATTGGCCGTCGCCCGATTCTGTCTGAGAGCGGACCAAAAATCACCTGGCCCACGCCGAGCATCACCATATAGAGGCTCAACGTGAGTTGGATCATAGCGGGCGTCGTGTTCAGGATGCCGGGCATCGCTGGAACGACAGGGAGATAAATATCCATCGCCAGTGAAGCGAGGATGTCGAAAGGAGCCATCAGCAGCAGTGCTGCCGGCAGCGTATAGGCCCACGCGGGGCGTGTGGTGGTCATGACGAATCAACCCTCGATTAAGGAATACCGGGCGACGTCTGCTCGTCAGCAATCAGATGAGACTAGCCTTACAGAGCGCCGCAACAACAATACTGGTTGTTGCGGCTTACTTGTCTGCTGACTTGGAATTTCCCATCTGATTACTCCACGCTTACGAATATGAATTGCTACATTTTATCCGATTATCTTTTGCTTCGCAATGCGGCATGGGCGCACTCAGCGTTCCAGCCCCCTCTGCCGCCCTAAATGCTTGCTCCAATGCATCGAGCACCATATCTGTATTCATCCGTGTCGATACTTTCCATCCAACAATTGCTCGTGAGAACACATCAATAATAAATGCAGTATAAACCCAGCCTGAATTTGTTTGAATATACGTAAAGTCACTCACCCACAGTTGGTCAGGATGATCAGCAGTAAAATTACGTTTTACCAAGTCATCCGCTCGTTTTTGATCATCTCGGCTACGGGTGGTTTGTTTGTTCTTACCACGCCAAACACCTTTTATACCTAGCTTTTGCATTAATCGAGCAACAGTACAGCGCGCAATAATATAGCCTTCACGTTTCAGTTTTTGCCAGACTTTACGTACACCATACCGACCTGAACTTTCCTTCCAAATTCGTTTAATCTCCTCAGCATGATGCAAGTCATGTAAATCTCGCTTTGCTCGATGTTCTGGATTTTCACAGAGATCTAGAGTCCGGTAATAGGTTGAAGGTGCGATCGGTAAAATTCTACAAATCGCCTCGACTCCGTACAGCTCTTTATTATTATGGATAAAATCCACCATTATTTGTGTGGGCGGTCGAGCTCCGCCTGGGCGAAAAAAGCGGCTGCTTTACGTAGAATTTCATTGGCGCGTTGCAGTTCTTTATTTTCGCGTTCGAGTTGTTTGATACGTTCTTGGTCTGAAAGCTGCTGTACTTTAACTGGATTTTGTTTATCTAAATATTTTTGATACCAAACACGTAGTGTTTCAGGAGTACAACCCTTGCGCAGTATACTGCTCAGGGAGCAATAGCGGTGATCGCAGCCCAATTCGATGGATAATCTTTCTCGGATTCAATCAATAATTGAACCGCTCTTTCTCTGATTTCAGGGGTATATTTTACTTTTTTCATCGGGACATTCTCTCAGAAAGCTTGGTCTCCGACAAACCCGGTACGGTTCAAAAATCTTCCATTGATTTATTTATATCTGTTAAACCAGTCGCATTATGAAATGTAATATAAGTAGAAATTTCAGTATAAATGGTCATGATCTTTTCTAAATTTGAATATCTAAGCGTCTTCATTAATCAACCTTATTGATTATTAGTTTCTTCTTTTAAAGCTCTTTGTACTGTTGCTATCCCTACTTTAAACTTTTCTGCAACACCTCTAAATGTTGAATTTTCTTCAGCCATTGCTTTTCGTATTTCAACATAGTCAACCTTCCGCTTTCTTCCCTTATATAAGCCCTTCGCTTTGGCTTTTGCAATTCCTTCCTTTTGACGCTCACGGATCATGGAGCGTTCAAACTCTGCAAATGCAGCAAGCATCTGAAACATGAGTTTATTTATTGCCGATTGTGCTACATCATGACTGAAGGTCAAATTCTCTTTATGAAAAATAATGGTTATACCACGATCATTCAGACTATTCACAATTTCGTTCAGATCATTTGTATTACGTGCCAGACGATCAATACTATGAACATGCACCGTATCACCTTCACGCAGATAGTCGAGCATTGCATTTAACTGAGGACGTTCACGGCTACCACCGCTTGCCTTTTCAGTAAAGGTCTTATCCAGGCTGATTCCATCTAATTGACGTTCAGTATTTTGTTCAGTTGAACTGACTCGAATATATCCGACCTGATTAGGCATTCTGTACCGTTAGAGTTTAGATAATTAAATACATATTGTACCGAAATTAAATATTAAGTCTATAAATACGGTTTTTGAGTTGCTTTTTAAGACTTTATTTTGTTCCGTTAGGCTATACTCCAAATTTACATAATGTCGCATCTTCTGTGAAATCGTCTTTTCTACGCAAATAAACCTGATTTAAAGGCGAAACCTAACAATATTACAAGTAGCACTGTTAGCATTGCTTTAAGCCTAAAAATCGTATCATGAGCTATTTTAATTTTCTCCTTATACTCCACCTCTGACATTGAAAACTTATCCATTTCAGCCTGAATAGCATCCATATATTTTGAAATTTTTTCTAATTTTTCGCTCTGCTGTTCATTTTTAAGTGATAGCGCAGTATTGGATTGCTCCAGTTGTTTATTTAAATTGATCTGCTGAATAAGATTTTTCGCTTGATCGGCATTGATTTTTTGACTTTCCTCATTAAATTCATCCTGCTCTTTAGACTCTTGAATCAACTGCTTTGCTCTAGCAGTCAGTTTTATGTTTTTTTCTTTGAGGGCTTCATTCTCTTGTTCTAGAGATTCTTTAGCTTTTTCTATTGTAGAAAATTGCTTTTTAAAGTCGGTGAGCTGTCGCTGTAGCTCAATATTTTCCTCAAAGTGACTTGTCGCAACCTCATCAACTAAAAAATCACAATATTTAAAAAAATCGGCTTCAATCAGGGCAAAGGGCATGGCATGAGAAATTTTTAAATGCTCAACAATTTCATGCCAACTTTTACCCGTGCGGTACAGCTCGGTAATTTCATCCTGTCGGCTCTCAAGCCACCTACGTTTATTGAAATAAGGGGTTTTAGCCATCACTCAATATCCTTGTAAAAACTATCGCTATAAACATAGCCATCACTGCTTTTGGACGCTAAAAACCTCTTACCCTCCTCACTGCTTTTCCATGCCAAAAGTAGCTCTCTTGAGCTTTGATTGGCTTCGTCTTTAATAGCCCTAAAATATGTATGGATTTCCGTATTATTTTTAATTTTTGGAGTGGAAGCACGGACATAGCTTAGATTTAACTTTCGTCCACCTGCACCTAAAAAACTACGGTTCATTTTTGACTGAAAATAAGCCGTGAACATGCTATATAACTTACCGATCTGCACACGTACACCACGGTAGCCAATATAGCCCTCAAGGCTTAAAAGGTACTTTTCAAAATGTTCTTTTACATCCGTATTGGATTTATTTTTTTGAAAGCTATTTACCAAATTAACGCCACGTTGACGCACAGCCTCAAACGCTTCTTGCTTCAAACGCCATGTAAAGTTAGTCGCATGTTTGGTATTTTCACTTAAACCCATTTCTTGCAATTCTTTGATACTTTTGGCTCGTTTTGTGAGCTGTAAAAAAGTATATTCACCCACTGTTAAGGATATCTTTCCAAAGGTTTCAGCACCTTTGACCTGTTTAGAAATTTGATCATTTAAATAATCAAGATGATCATATTTATTCTGAATAATCACACCATCAGGCAAACGTAGAAGTAAGTCATTTACACGGCAAAGTAAAAGCAAAGTCGGGGGTCTAAGGGTATATAACTTATTTTCATTTTTCGATTTATCACGCAAGTAACGATAAAAATCAGCTTCGGTTAGATTTTCTTTCTGAAAACAACCGCCATTCGCAACGATGCAACAAAACGTACTTTGTCCGGACAGAAATTTTCGATACTGCTGTTGTGGTGTATTCAGCAAACCATAGCGGTCATTCCACTTTTCAAGCATGGATTCTGCATTACTAAAACTGCTCGGTTTAATCAAAATTCCCAAATCGTAACCTTTGCTGAAACATGCAAGGGTCGTATGAGTGAACTCTTTTATGCCAGTGGTGTAATAAATCATTTTTTCTTATTTAGTCCAAAAATTTAATTATCAATATACCTTCATTTGTAGATTCTTAAAGGTATTCCAAAGATTTTTTTAATAGTTATATCTAAAAGACTAGTTATAGGTAGTTATAACCGAATTATGCTATCGCATAATTAGCAGTTCCAAAAATTCGACTTGACATGGTATTTAATACGCATAAGATCAGATTTGTAGATATTGTTTTTTCGTTGGACTGCCAATCCATACATTCAATTTTCCTTAAAAATTGTTTGTTCATGGATTGCCAACCATGAACAAACAACATCACCCATTTTCGCAACGTGCCAAGTTGTGAAAATTTTTATCGGTGAAGCTGCGTGCGTGAGAAATCTAGCTGGCGCGGCTACGATAGGGGCTGAGAGGTGTGACTCCTCTTTTCTACCTGTTACAAAAGTTATGTTCCTGTTTTTACAGGATGCAAGTAGGGCGACACGGACACGGGAATTGACGGGTTATCAGCGTTTAAAACATGCGACTGGTAACTTAGTGAATTAACCCTGTTTTATTTGTTACGGTGAGCCATCTCAAGGATTGGGTGAATGGCGTTAATAACCGCTTGGCAGATGCTTCGCAAGGGCATAGTCAAGGCGCACAGGTGGGCTTTTGAGGGCATCGTAAGGTGTCAGGGGCGTGAGGTGAATAACTGGATCGTTCGGTACTGTACGGTGATTTGCTGAATTCGTAGAGATACGTTGCAAATTGCTGACAGATCAATGGATAGCTCAAGCCTGTAAGGTCGTCTCTGTCAACATACAACTACAAAATAGTTGATGGCAGTCGATATGCGTAGAGTAAGTGCTTTACCTTATTAATTTAACTAGGAAATATAAGCTAGAAAAGACTTGGAACTGCGGTCTAGCGAAGTATGGAATTGATTTTAGTTAAGTTAGAGATAAGCGTACTACTCGATTTCAATGTTTTTTATTGAAATCAAAGACAAGTGAAACTAACGTGGGCGCACTTCACACCGTATGAGTTGTAGATATTTAATTTCTGATTGATGAGTTCACAGAAAAGCAATTCTAGGCAAACAACGAGGTGGTGATCGGTGACGGTCTTTAGAAGTGTTAGAGAATAGACCAGTACAAAACCTTAGCTACATCGAGGTTGCAGACAGTTCGAGCGAATAAAAACGTAAGCGCTGTTAATTGGGAAAGTCTATGCCGATAAGTTGGTGATGTTTAAGGTGATTGAAAACAGATTTTTTTCGGTAATATTCGAGTGGTATCAACATGCTTTGGCTAGCATGATTTACCGAAAAAACTGTCTTAAAACGATTCTACAATCGTGAAAATTAGTTGTCTTGGCCGACAATGATATTTTCAAACTGTTGATGCAGTATAAATACGTACAAACTAGTGGTTTTAAGAACCCAGCCCCTTAGGGGCTGGGTTTGTCTTTATAAAAATAACTCTATTTCGCTCTCATTTGCGATTTAAGCCACTTCATAGCAAAAACCATCATTTCATCACATGACTTTGTAATCGGGCTAAAAAACGCCATTTTAAGCCTTGTATAAGCATCTATAGAGCGAGTGTCTACGAGCGAACCACCAAAATTCGCGCCTAGACTCTCTGAAAAACCGTTTTTTAAGCTGTGAAGCCTAAATAAGCGTAAATCATATGCAGAAATTTGAGCCTAGACCGAGCGTAGCGAGTAAAAAAGCTCTATGAGCGAAGCGAATTCCGAGTTGCTTTTGATCTTGCTTTTGCTTTTTCTTAAATTCACGAAAACATAAACCAAAAAATTGCCCCGGCGAATCGAGCGAAAGCGAGATTCAATAGAGTTTGAGCGTAGCGAAAACCAAGGGCAATTTTTCATTTATTAATTTTAAAAGCTTTATTAAAAGCTTTTAATAGCTTTTAAAAAGCTTTTAAAAAGCTTTACGACCAGTCTCAATGTGTTGCTATACCAGTGTTTCAGACACTAAAGTGGGGGCGAAATGTTAGGTTTTTGACTTTAAGTGGGGGCGAAATGTTAGGTTTTTGACTTTAAGTGGGGGCGAAATGTTAGGTTAGTGGGGGCGAAATGTTAGGTTAGTGGGGGCGAAATGTTAGGTTAGTGGGGGCGAAATGTTAGGTTGTAATCAAGATATGCTTGACTTAATAAGTGGGGGTGAATAGTATTAAAAATACCACCACATAATAGAAGAATAGTGATTTTAGATGGCTGTATCATTAAAGAAAATTAAAAATTTTGAGGAACATGACAAATCTCTTTTTCCTCTTGCAGCACCTGCCAAACGTTATCCAAAAGACTATGCTGTCTTTCAAAATATTTTCTGGCAATTGAAGCATGAGAAATCACCAAAAGACGATATTCTAAAATTGCTATTCTTTTTTAGCCCTAAAGTTCGGCTAGCATCAGATCCCAATGAAACAACAGAATTCACTGTAACAGCTAAAGAATATGCTGAATTGACGGGCTTAAAGCCAAGCAGTGCTTATGTAGCCTTAAACCGAGTAGTAGATGCTCTCTACGACCACAGTGTAGTTTTTTATCATCCTGGAAAAGATCGAGAAATTCGAACAAGACTCATTAGTACATGCTCATACAAGGATGGATGTTTTTATATTTCTTTCACGCATTTTGCCCTATACATTATGTATGTTTTTAATAAACAAAATTCGTATACAAAATTTAAAGTTAAGTCGGCTGTTGCCTTACATGGTCACGGTTTAAAACTTTACCCATTCTTGGTACAAAATGAATTTCGTTCTAATTTCGATGTATCCATTAAAGAATTAAAAAGTGCTTTAGGTCTAGCAGAAAATTCATACCCAGAATATAGAGATTTCAAAAGTACTATTCTTAAACCTCATATTGATGACATTAACTCTAAAACAGAACTGACTATTGAGTTTAAAGCAGTTAAGAAAGAAGGACGCAAAGCTAGTCATGTTAATTTTATAGTTAGAAAAAAGAAAACTATTGGAGCTAATCAACAAAGTGAAACTGGTAGTAACCAAGCGCAAAATAAAATAACTGCAAAAATGGTTTATTTAACGATAATTCAAAGTGAAGAATTGAGCTTGAGATTCAAAGAATCTGGTGAGACTACAGACGAATTAGTAGAAAGAATAAAAACTGATTTTAAGAACAACGAAGGTAATAGATGGATTGAAAAATTAGCAGAATTCAATGTCGACCTTACTATTGAACAAAAAAATTGAAGAGCTACTCCCCTATCTAAAGAAAGTAGGCTTTAATACAAAATAAATTTCATGTTTAGGTAGAATGTTCAGATGAACATCCTTGTACACGCACTGAGGGATTCCATTGAACACAACAAAATTTAGCGTTATGGACGCTAGTAAAGCCTTTAAAAAATCACGTACAACAATATACGAAGCTATAAAAAATGGTGAATTATCAAGGGATCATGATGGTCTTATAGATCTATCTGAACTTATCAGAGTCTACGGAAATCCTTCAGGTGTTCAGTCCAGTACACGCACTGAACACGTACAGAAGGATGTACATGTACACGTCCAGTCAGAAGTCGAAACTGTATTAAAAGATCAAATTTCATTACTTAAAAATCAATTGGACTTAGCCAATCACAGAGAAAAGGCTTTGATGCAACACATAGAAGATTTGACTCATAGAATTGAGTTTAAAGGTCAGCTTGAACAACCAAAAACAGGGGTAGAAGAGCACAAAGTTGTTCCTCCTGTTGATTCTGAGATGATAGAGAATCCTAAACTAGAACCAGACCAGAAAGATGACGGATTGACTACTCCGGAACAAAAGGAAAATAAGCGTATTCCAGTCCCTGAACATATTGAGCCAGAACCAGAAAAAAGGGGCTTCTGGAGCCGTTTTTTCAAGCCCTATGGATGATAGGACTATTTAAGGCACTGTTGCAAATAGAGATTTGAGTCGATGATGTTCCCTTTAAAAAGTACTTAGAGACCGAAAACCCTGTTGATTAGACACACTTCACCCTGAGGCTGACCATAATAAAATGACGATGCTTGTCCTTTACGTAGTGCACGCATGACTTCAATACCTTTAATTGTGGCATAAGCCGTCTTCATAGATTTGAATCCTAATGTGGCCCTGATGATCCGCTTTAGCTTGCCATGATCACATTCAATCACGTTATTTTTATACTTAATCTGCCTGTGCTCAAGGTCTGGTGGACATTTACCTTCCCGTTTTAACCGTGATAAAGCACGTCCATATGTGGGTGCTTTATCCGTGTTGATCACTTGTGGAATTTGCCACTTCTTCACATTATTTAAAATTTTTCCAAGAAAACAATATGCTGATTTGGTATTACGTCTAGAAGAAAGATAAAAATCAATGGTATCGCCACGTTGATCGACTGCACGATACAGATAAGACCATCGTCCATTCACTTTTACATAGGTTTCATCAATATGCCACGAGCTCAGATCTGTAGGATTACGCCAATACCAGCGTAAACGTTTTTCTATTTCAGGAGCATAACGTTGAACCCAACGGTAAATAGTCGTGTGATCAACATTCACACCCCGTTCGGCCAGCATTTCCTGCAGTTCACGATAGCTAATGCCATATTTACAATACCAGCGCACAGCCCAAAGAATGATTTCGCCCTGAAAATGCCGACCATGGAAAGGATTCATATGCTGCACCTTTAGCTAAAACAGTCTTCAGCTTACCATTCGTGGTTATTTGCAACAGTGCCGCTGACGCACACCATCGCCCACCGGGTGGGTCGCTATCTGGAACGGCAAGGCCTGCTGGAACGGGATGTCGAAAACAGCTATCTGGCCTCGGATGCGGTGGATGACGACCCGATGACACCCCTGCTGGGGCACTCGATCACTTACCGTATCGCTGTCGGTTCACAGGCGGGGCGAAAGGTGTTCACTTTGCAAACTCTGCCGACCAGTGGTGATCCGTTCGGTGACGGGATTGGCAAGGTAGCCGGGTCCAGCCTGCACGCCGGCGTGGCGGCCAGGGCCGATGAACGCAAGAAGCTCGAACGGCTGTGCCGGTACATCAGCCGCCCGGCGGTATCCGAGAAGCGGCTGTCGTTAACACGAGGCGGCAACGTGCGC
>NZ_VPDL01000046.1:0-9632 GCF_013417705.1 Acinetobacter sp. YH12235
ACGGTTCAAATTACTTTACCCCACTCAAAAGCAGAAATTGGCTTGAAATGGCAAGTATCAGAAATATCTGCTTTAGCAGAATTACTCAAGGCACTTGCAACATGATCCGCATTGATGAAATCTGGCTCTCCACCCAACCTCTGGATATGCGAGCAGGGATGGATACTATCATGGCTCAGGTGGTGAGAGCCTTTGGCTATATTAAACCGCATTGTGCTTACCTGTTCTGTAATAAACGTGGCCATCGCATGAAAGTACTGGTACATGATGGACTGGGCATCTGGCTGTGTGCCCGGCGGCTGGAACAGGGCAAATTTCACTGGGCTCAAGTTCACCAAGGTGAAACCGTGGCCCTCAGCCCGGAACAGTTACAGGCACTGATCCAGGGTTTACCTTGGCAGCGCATTGGACGACAGCAGGTGGTGACGATGCTCTAAACTAGGTTGGTCCATTCTGCTATTCTCCAAACGTTCTATTTCATTCTTCTCATGACCTCAGGCATACTGCGGTCATGAATACGCTGCCTGACTTAAGCCAACTGACCCATGAACAACTGCTGGAATTCACCCGGCAGTTGGCAATGCAGCATCAGTCTCTGGCACAATCAAATCAAGAATTAGAAAAATCAAACCAACAATTAGATACCAAAGTTCAACATCTTGAAGTCACCAATCAGCAATTAGATGCTCAAGTTCAACATCTTTCTATTCTCAATCAAAAATACGAGCATGAACTCGCACTATTTAAACAGCACAAATTCGGCAGTAAAAACGAACATCTCACCGCAAAACAAATCCATCTCTGGGATGAAGCGGTCGAAGAAGATATTGCAGCCGTTGATCTAGAATTAGAACGATTAAATGCAGATAAAACCGATGCAGCGACAGAGAAAGCCACAGTCAACAAACCTAAACGTCGACTGCTGCCCGATCATCTACACACCATTCGTATTGAGCATGAACCAGCATCAACCCAATGCAGTTGTGGCTGCCAGTTACGTCGTATCGGCGAAGATATCAGTGAAAAACTGCATTTCAGACCGGCACAGTTCTATAAGGAACAGCATGTCCGTGGCAAATGGGTCTGTGATCAGTGTGACACCCTGACTCAGCAAGCGATGCCCGCCTATGTGATTGATAAAGGCATTGCTTCACCTGAATTGCTCAGCCATGTGTTGGTATCGAAGTATGCCGATCATTTGCCGCTGTACCGTCAGCGCCTGATCTATCAGCGGGCTGGCATTGATCTGTCCAGATCCACTTTATCTGACTGGATTGGTCGCTGCGGTGTGGAACTGGAACCTCTGGCCAATGCCTTAAAACAGGTGGTGTTGCAACAGCGGGTAATCCATGCCGATGAAACGCCGGTCACCATCATGCGGATGGGTGAGAATGAGAAAAAACCGAAGAAAGGTTATGTCTGGGCCTATGCCACCACACAGTACAATCCAGTTCAAGCGGTGATCTATGACTTTCAGGATAGCCGTTCAGGTCAGCATGCAGAAGAGTTCCTGAATGGCTGGCAGGGCCATCTGGTCTGTGATGATTACAGTGGTTATAAAGCACGCTTTAAATCAGGCGATGTCATTGAGGTGGGCTGCATGGCGCATGCACGTCGTAAATTCCATGAGCTACATGTGACTGGGAAAAGTCAGATCGCTGAACAGGCATTACTGATGATTCAGAAACTGTATGCGATAGAAGCAGAACTCAGGAAAAAGACCGATAGTACAGCAGAACACCGCCGCGAATACCGACAACAGCACAGCCAACCGGTGATGCAACAACTGTATGAATGGCTCAACCAACATTATCTGACGGTGCCATCGAGTTCTCCAACCGCCAAGGCCATCAATTACAGTCTGAAGCGTTGGCCAGCCTTAAGCCGCTATCTGGATGATGGCAATCTACCCATTGACAATAACTGGGCAGAGAACTCAATGCGTCCCTGGGCATTGGGCCGTAAGAACTGGTTGTTTGCAGGTTCGCTGCGCAGTGGACAGCGAGCGGCAAATATCATGACTTTAATCCAGTCAGCAAAGCTGAATGGCTTGGATCCGTATGCCTATTTAAGTGATGTGCTGAAAAGGCTGCCGACGCATAAAGCGACCCAAATAGAAGAATTACTACCACATCGCTGGAAATCCAACTCAAATTAAAAAATAGGCATGGGGTTCAGCGGACGCTTACAAATAAGATATGAATATTTAATTTCATTAGCTTCTATATGCTTCATATCTGATAGTTTAAAGTAGTGTATAAAATGTATTCTAAGGCTATCTTATGAACAATTTAGTTAAAAAAAGCATTGAATTCTTAGTGGAACAAGACGTTGTTGAATCAGCAGAATGTGTAATAGCAGAAGAGGGTTTAACTCCAGCAGAATTGATCACGATAGTTTATGGTGAAATTGTTCGAACAAGTCAAATACCTATTACTCCTCAAGTAGGAACTAAGGATTTCAATATAGCTCGATTAACAGCAGCGAGTTACTCTATTCCAACTGTCAAAGTTTCCATTCCAGAACAGAAGGATGCATTTTTAAATGATGATGGTGGCTATTAAAACTCAAGACAATGCTCTTGCTTTTATGGATTAATTACACTTCCCTACTCTTACAAAATACTGCGGTGGTCATACCTGAATTATTCATACTCTGTGCTTGTCGATCCAAAAAGTTTTTAGCAATCATAGCCATTGTGGGCGCCATATTGAGCTCTTGATTTTCTTCAGAGACTTTTTGAATCTCTTCATAAGCCGTTAAACGCTGGCAGAATGCCTGACGTTGACTTTGTGCATCAGCATTCTGATCTGGATCATCTAAAATATGTTTGGTTTCATTGACTATTTTTGTTTGCATAGCAATAAACTGATCATAATCCGCTTGTGAAAGCTTTTCGGCAAAAGCCATATTGTTCAATTGCATGCAAATAAAGAAAGTACATATTAAAGATGAGGATTTGATCATTTCGAAGGTCTTCTTTTAGTTTTCTTCTTTCCAGACATCTTCATAATCATCTGCATCAATCATGAAGCGGTAGCCCTGCTCTAAAGCCAGATAAGGTAAAACTTCAGGGGCGATATCCTGTAACTCACGCACAGTCATGGTTTCAAAAGCATCTTCATTTGAAGCCAGTTCACCACCATAAATATACCAGCTAATATTTTCTTCTGTCTCAGGCTTTCTACGGATTCCGACAATTGGATCCTGCTTCAGGGTATGTACAGCCACTGCAACGACATCATCACCACTTACTTCTACATAAGCAGAACCGACCTCTTCACACAGCAATTTCTGCTCTGCAATCAGTTCCTGTAATGGTGATAATTTCTGCGTGTTTTTCGACATTCGGTTTGACTCATTAAATTCTTCAAATACCGCTTTAGTTTAGCCTAGTTTTAAAAAATCTAATGCGTATTTTTATAAATAACCTGGAGATCTGTCCTTAAAAATGATTAAAGACAGATCGGAAATTAAGCTTATTGGAAAACTTTGAAGCGTTGATCATCTTCCAGATAATCTTTCGCACGTGCTTCACCTTCAACTGAACCAAATACCAGTTGAGCACGAAGTTTCCAGTTTTCTGGAATATCCCACTCTGCATGAACCTGCTCATCTACTATCGGATTATAGTGTTGTAAAGATGCACCCAAGCCTTCAGTATGCAATGCTGTCCAGGTAGAGAACTGAGCAATAGCAGTTGAATGTTCTGCCCAGATTGGGAAATTCTCGGCATAAGATGGGAATTGCTCTTGCAAGCCTTTTACTACATTTTGATCTTCAAAGAATAAAACTGTACCCGTACCTGCAGCAAAGGTTGCCATTTTTGCAGTCGTTTTTGCAGCACTTTCTTCATCTTTGGCATAGCTTTTTAATTTATCAGCGACAAAGCCCCAGAATTTTTCATGTTCGCCATTGAATAAAATAACGGCGCGAGATGATTGCGAGTTAAAAGATGACGGACTTTGCTTAATCGCATTTTGAATCAAATCAGTTAAATATTCAGGAGACTGTTCTACATTTTTACCAATGGCATAAATAGTACGGCGTTTTGTAATTAAATCTAAAAACTGATTCGACATTCGGTTAAATCCTTGGATATATCTTCGGGAAAACTGGAACCTTCACTTATTTTTATGAAGGAATTCTAATGAATAAGAATTCTGTGATTCATTTACTCACAAGTACTGATAGCTTAAAAAAATATGACTGGAATAGCTATATTATTAAAGTAATATCTTTATATATTCTTTTGATAAAGAATAGTTTTTTAATTTATTTTTTATCAAACGATAAAATAAATGCCCTTTTCTGAGCCAATTTCTGTTTTAAAATAAGTCACCATGTTCAATGATGTAGCAGAAAGTTGTTTTGATGATAAATATAGAAATTTGCTTAGGCTATTTATTGTCATAAGGGAAATGTCAATCCTTAGAAATCGCTATAAAAAAATCATCCCCCAATTTGGAGGATGAAATTGAATGAATCAGCTTAAATTTTCTTAGAATTTAGCATTAAGCACTTGAGCAGAGACTTTATTTTTCCAAAGATCACGTAAGGTTGGTAAATAGAATTTTTCACCCAGTTCTACCAGTTCAGCATCAATCAAGCCATGCACATCATGCATAAATAGATAATCCAGATCCACACTAGAAAGCTTAAGATGTTTCTTCTGATATTCTCTGCGTTTTTGCTGCGCCTCTTTCACCAACTGATCTGCAAATGTCTTATCTTTATACTGGGTGATCGCATTTAAACGCAATTCAATAATGCCCCACCCTGTTAATAACATCTGAAATGTCTCAAAGTCCTGAGTGGTTGATTCCCAGGTCATTTCATCAAGATTTTCATTTTCCGGGAGAACAGGTAAAAGAAGTTCCATTACACTTGGAAAAATCTTTTTAAAATTCAGAATAAATTTAACAGGATGCTCACCTGGATAATCCTTGAATTGAACCTTTTTTTGAACATCTGTTAAATAAATATCAAGCATTAAATTTTCCTTAAACAACCTGCCATTTTATGGATGTTTATTCATATGCTATAGAAACTCATGCGGAATAAACGACAAAACAGCAGTAAAAACGAACTGCATTTTAGCAGCTATATACGCTTATTCAATGTTAATTCGGTATGAGAAGCCATGAGGATAGGCTTTAGCACTAAAAAAACTTCAATAGTTATCTCTAACCATCCTTCTAATACGATTTCACCCGTAATTTTAGATTCTTTCTTTTATTTGCTCATGAATCTATAAAATTAAGAACTTCTGATGAGGAGAATAAAAAAGCCCACTCATAGAGCAGGCTTAATAAATATTTATAATTTTGAGTTAATCTATCTCACCAGTTTTGCCGGTTCCCATACATTCGATACACTGTTTAGCTTCCACAACGTTATAGCCGGTACCGCTACAGCTGCTACACTTCTTTTTTGTATAATCTGGATATAAATCCTCATCTGGATAGGATTCGTCCAAATCAAAATCATCATCAAAGTCAGTCATCACCCTTACCTCATTTTTCTAGTTATCAGGGAATTTCTATTAGTAATCCTTCATTGCATATCTGTCAAAACCTGAACGATAGATGGTTCATAGCATTTAATAAGCAAGCTTAATTGAATGAGAATTTTCCAGAAAAAACATGTGCAATTGATTTTATTAAAATTTGTATGAATAATCCTTAGATATTATAAAGCCCTCATTTAGAGGGCTTTATTATTTAACCATAATTAGAAGACTTATTTTACGTTTGGAGCCACCATATTTTCAGGGCGAACCACCTGATCGAACTGTTCTGCAGTTACCAATCCGAGTTCTACTGCGACCTGTTTTAAGGTTTTACCTTCTTTATAGGCAGTCTTGGCCACTTTAGCTGCATTCTCATAACCAATGACTGGATTCAATGCAGTGACCAGCATTAATGAATCATGCAGGAAGTGCTCAATCTTGTCACGGTTAGGCTCGATTCCGACTGCACAGTTATCGTTAAAGCTGTTACATGCATCGCCAAGCAGTTGGATGGATTGCAACAAGTTATAAGCAATCACTGGCATAAAGACATTCAGCTCAAAATTCCCTGATGCACCGGCCACATTAATTGTCGTGTCATTCCCTAAGACTTGGGCAACGACCATGGTCATGGCTTCACTTTGAGTCGGATTCACCTTACCCGGCATGATACTTGAACCCGGTTCATTTTCAGGAATACGTAATTCACCAAAACCACAACGTGGTCCACTTGCCAACCAGCGAATATCGTTGGCGATTTTATTCAGGCTAACCGCTAAAGTCTTTAAAGCACCTGAAGCAAATACTGCTGCATCACGGCCGGCCAAAGCTTCAAATTTATTAGGAGCGGTGACAAAAGGTAAACCTGTTAATTCCGCTAGAGTATCCGCGGCTTTAATGGCGTAATCTGGATGGGCATTCAAGCCTGTACCGACGGCGGTTCCGCCTAATGGCAGTTCATATAACCCTTGCAAAGCCTGATACAGTCGAATTAAAGCATGATCCAGTTGAGAGACATATCCACTGAATTCCTGACCTAAAGTTAAAGGTGTGGCATCCTGAAGATGGGTACGACCGATTTTTACAATCTCAGCAAATTCCTGAGATTTAGTATGCAAGGTATCACGTAAACGTGTTACTGCCGGTATTAACAGTTCATTGATCTGTAAGCTAGCTGCCACATGAATCGCGGTCGGAAAAGAGTCATTGGTCGATTGAGCACGATTGACATGGTCATTTGGATGCACAGGCTTTTGTGCACCTAAAGGATTGCCCAGTTTCTGGTTAGCAATATTGGCAATCACTTCATTACAGTTCATGTTACTTTGCGTGCCCGAACCGGTTTGCCATACGACTAAGGGGAACTGGCTATCCCATTGACCGCTGATCACTTCATCCGCAGCACCGATGATATAGGTCGATAACTCATGAGGAATCTGGTTTAACTCGGCATTGGTGATCGCAGCTGCTTTCTTGACCAAGCCCATGGCACGAATCATGGCGCGTGGCAAATGCTCATTGCCAATCTTGAAGTTCTGTAGACTACGCTGAGTTTGTGCGCCCCAAAGTGCTTCACTCGGTACAGCGACTTCTCCCATCGTGTCATGTTCAATACGTGTTTGCATGCTCAACCTCAATTGTTATTCCATGTTTTACTCATTTAGACAGCAGCTTCAATGCTGTACTCTATTCATCTTAATGAGTTTGATTAATTTTGCAAATGATAATTATTATCAATAATTAACTTATAGGATTCTTAATCACTGCCCTCTTAACGTATTCTGATAGAACAACCATTCATCCTCTAACATTTTCCTTAAGGTATAGCGTGGCTGCCAATGTAACAACTGTTGGGCTTTATCCGTATTAGCACCCAGTTGATCCATTTCGGCATGTGGATATGGCAAAGCATCTACTGTAGGAACAGCAGATTGGGTGACTTCTGCAACCTGATCCAGCAAAGTCTGCATTGAAATTAGCTCTCCAGCAATATTAAAGGCTTCGCAAGTCCATTGTTGCTGTTGAGAAAGCCAATGTAGTGATTTGAATACCGCATCACAGACATCCATCACATGCAAAAAGCTGCGTTCTACCGTATAGTCTTCGGTCTTGGCCTGACGGCGCAATTCCAGATATTCACGCTGCTTCGCACCCACCTGCATGGCCAGAGGCACAATATTCTTTGGTAGAGGTGGTACCCATTCACCTAAAATGCCATTTTCAAAAGCACCCGCGACATTAGAAAGACGTAACATCGCAATACGCCATTCATTATCCGTCTTGGCAGTATCCCGAATGATTTCTTCCACCATCTGCTGTGATTTAATATAAGGGTTTGGATAAGTGTAATTGAAAGCCTGATCTTCTTTTAAATCCGTTCCGGAATGGCCATATACAGCCAATGAAGACAAATACACCAGATTGCGTACTCCAGTACGCTGCATGGCACGCATCAAGCTCATGATACAACTGACATTATCATTATAATATTCAAGTGGTTTTAAAACTGATTCTTCCAATGATTTAAAGCTGGCAGTATGAATGACAGCCTGTACCGAATTCTGTTCAAAAACTTTATTTAATGCTGGAGTGTTACGGATATCAATTTTGACAAAAGGCACATAGCGGCCGGAAATAAATTCAAGGCGTTCTAAGGTCTGGAGACTGGCATTGGCCAGATTATCGACCACAATGACCTCTAGTCCTTGTGCCATCAGACTTAAAGCAATATGTGAGCCTAAAAAGCCTAAACCACCCGTCACTAAAATCATTGTTTATTAACTCCGCTTTAGAATCAGTATCTTAAATTGATATGGTGTTTATTTGGTGCTTTCTCCGACTTATCCACAGGATCAAAAACGCAAAAACCGACCCAAAATTTCTTCTGAGCCGGCTAATCTGCTCAATAAGTATATCTTATTTTACAGGTCGAACAAAAGTTGATTGTTATGTAATGTATGGAATTCATGACAATGAATTAAGCCCTCACTTCGAGGGTTTACTTAATCAAACGATAGCTTTTTTAAGTAGATTAAATGCAGCTTTAGCCGCATTAATAAATCGGATGATAATCGGTATCCAGTAATCAAGGTTTGTGAATATTTCTACAATTTCCTTCTTCGCATACCCAATTACCCAGTTCCGTTTTTCTTCACCAGATAAAGTGCTGTTTTTCAGCTTTTCAGCAGCATCCATATACTTTGCGATCTGGCTTAAAATTGGGCCGCCTGATTCAGCTACTTCTAATGTTGATTTTGATACTTGTTCAATTGTTAATGCTGTCATGCTTCAGTCACTCCTGTAGCAGTTACGCCAGACATAACTGGAAGGTTATAACGGTGATCGGCTGGCCGATTAGTCATGCCATACCAACGGAACTCCTGAAATTCAGACTCAGCATATAAGGCATAACACACCATATTTGACTGATTACCACCCAAGCAAACCAGCTTACCTGTTTTACTATCACGACCCACTACAAAGCAGACATGACCACCACCCTTACGTGACTTAATCGCTACACAACCATAAGCTGGCTTAGATAACTTTGCACCGTAATTCACATAATCTAATGCCCGGTACCAATGCTTTGGATATTTAACACCGGCTACTTTTAGACAGTGAGCAATAAAAGTTCCACACCAGGCTGTTTCATCTTCTGACCACCATGCACCAAGTGATTTAAGCCACTTCAGAATAGTTGGATTATGCTTAGTCTTACTGGTGTCCTCACGTAGTCCAATATGCTTTTTAGCTTCAATCATCCATGCCAGATCACTGGTTGGTTGTTGCACGGTTAAAAGGCTATTTACCCCTGATAGGCTTGGCTCATGTAGTTCTGGCTGGGCTTTTTTGCGTCCAACATATGTAGCCAAGAATACCAAAACGATAGATGCAATGCTTTGATATGGCTCAGGCAAAACATTGGCGTTATACACTTCCTGCAAAACTAAATGTACGCAGGATAAAAAAAGCGCCATATAGGCGCCGTATTTGGTAGTGTTCAAAAAACTGTGTCATTTCCTTAAACTGTTAAAAACAGGAATGATGCATTATGGCAACTACATTTGATTTTGAAACAGCCTTAAAACAACTCCAGTCAGGACAAGCACTGACTGGA
>NZ_VPDL01000047.1:0-9123 GCF_013417705.1 Acinetobacter sp. YH12235
ACAAGTTGTTCTTCATAATCTCTTAATGATCTTTCTAACATCTCGTCAATGCCAGAAGCTGGACTTCGATAAACTTAACAACTCAACGCTTCGTGTTTCGTTCGTTTCCGTCTATCTCGTCGGTATGAGCTCATTATAGGGCAATTTCCTACACAAGCAAGTGCTTTTAACGCACACCAATCATGACTGTTTCATTTTTATGCACCAAATTGGTTCATTTTTCTACCAATTTTTACATAAGTTCATAATATTCCAAAGAAAATACAAACAAAATATTTATATTTTATTTTTCACTTACTTTTTCACGCTTGGTGTTTTAAGGGTCACACTGTTGATTTTTACGGCTGTTTTAGGAACGTCCTGATGCATGCCATAGTTTTGAGTAGGCACTTGAGCGATCTTATCGACTACTTCCATACCTTTTGTGACCCGGCCAAATACTGCATATCCAGCATTTCTTGGTGAACGATCCAGAAAACTGTTATCTACCAAGTTAATAAAGAACTGCGCTTTCGCCGAATTAGGGTCGTTGGTACGTGCCATGGCCAAAGTGCCACGTTTGTTTTGCAAACCATTATCTGATTCATTCTTGATTGAAGCTTTATTATTGGCTTTTTCCTGCATGTTGAGATCAAAGCCTCCGCCCTGAATCATGAAACCAGGAATGACCCGATGGAAAATGGTTCCTGTATAGAAGTTGCTTTTGACATATTCTTCAAAGTTTTTCACCGTAATCGGTGCTTTGTCATTAAAGAGTTCAATTTCGATATTACCGGATGAGGTCTTCATCTCGATCAGGGTATTGGCAGCAAAACTTGGCAAGCTAAATGCGATCAACGCGATAGCAGATAATGATTTTTTTAACATTTTTTAACTCATCTACTGATAAAGAAAGGTTGAGATTCACAACATATTAATCTTTCATGACTAATAATGCAGTGACCTGCCGACTAAAGACAAGAGAATAATAATGAGCCATGCATTACTACAGGAGAAAAGCGTCCATCAATTTCCGCCCTGGCATTTGCAGGGGGAGGGTTTTATTCTAAATTACTGGATTACCCCTCATTTCATTCGTGAATTTCAAAGTTTTCGGATTGCGCCATCTCCACTCGGCCGTGTCGTTCAGGTTCTATTAGTGCGCTATCATCATTCTCCTGTGGGTCCTTATGATGAATTGCTCATTATGGATCATCCTTTAATTAGCAGACGGCGTCTTTCGACTATTCCGAAAATTTATGTCTCTACTCATGAATCTATTGTGCATGGTCAGCACTTGTGGGGTATTCCTAAAGAATATGCAGAGTTTGACTGGCAAGAACAGGGACAGGAAACGATTTGCCGCATTACTTATCGTGAGCAAAGCATGACGCTTCGTCTTAAAAAACCTAAATCTCCTCGTTCTTTCTATTTAAATAGTCATCATCTTCCAAGCTCCATGCTAAAAATCCGGCAAACCTGGAAATCCCAGCATTATCAGTTTAGCCCTCAATTCCGGGGTTATTTATCCAAGCTCATTCAAGCAGAGTGGCAAGATACTCAGGATATATTCCCAGATTTTTCTAAAGCTAAATATTTACAAAGCTTTTATGTACCTAAATTTAATTTAGTCTTTCCAGAAGCCAAGATCCATAAAAAATAAAAAAGGTGTTTCACGTGAAACACCTTTTTTACATCTATTTTTGAATCAGATCTTTTTATCCAGGAATTTACGGAAATTCTTGCTGAGTTCAATAACCTGCTTTTTCGAACGTTTATGAATTGGGGTCAGATTGATAAAACCGTGTGCCTGATCCGTATATTCCTGATAGTACACTCGCACCCCATTCTCACGTAACTTCAGTGCATAGATTGAACCCTCATCATGCAACACATCATGACGGGCAGTAATCACATAGGCAGGTGGCAGATCCTTCAGTTCACCATAGGTCGGTGAAATCAGCGGATCGTCCAGTTCGACTTGATGTGTTTCAGCATATAGCTTGGTCACCAGATCAATATCCTGAGCTGAAAGTACCAGGCCCTGATTATAGGCATAAAAAGAAGGATGGCGGCTTTTAAAATCGACAGCCGGGTAAAGCAATAACTGTGCACGAGGTGCATAGATTTTATCGGCACTCCGCTGCGCAACTACTGCCGCCAGATTTCCACCCGCACTATCCCCGGCCACTACAATCTGGTTTTTATAGATTTTCAGCTGCTTGATGTTTTGGTGTACCCAAGCCAGAGTATCTTCACAAACCTGTACCATCTGCAAAGGACTGTATTCTGGCGTTAGCGGATAAGCCACGCTGAGTACCTGCACCTTGGCATGCACCGCCAATAAACGGCAAAACTCATCATGTGTATCCAAACCACCCACTATAAATGCACCACCATGATAGAAAATGACCATCGGCAATTTTTTCTGTGGTGCCGGATGATAATGTCGGGCAAAGATAGTGCCATTTTGCAATGGCAGGCGCAGATCCTCGACTGCCTTGACCGGCGTTGGTTTTGCCTGAATGGCTTTCATGCGTTCATCAAACAGTTGACGTGATCGTACCGCATCTTCACTAATAAAACTGTGCTGGCCCTGTTTGAGCTGAATCGCCATCAAGCATTTTATATAAGGATCCAAATCAGGATAGTCATAAGGATAATCCAATGCTTTTACCAGACGTTCTTGTGCAAAGCTCGGCAGGCAATCCAGCAAGCGTGCTGCAGTGCCCTGCCCCTTATCCATTACAAATTTTGTGACCGGATTATTCGCACCCATGAGTTTTCATCCTTTTCCCATAATTCTTCATTTTTTCTACATGATTAGGATTTTAGTGACCATATTCTTATATAAGTCTTAATATCAATGTACATAGATTATCTGCCAAATACGCTAACCTGAATTTAATCAGATGTCATTAACAGTTTAAGTGAGATTTTTACAGCACTTTTGCGACTTTGATGTAGAAGTCTGTATAAAAGGAGATAGCTTATGGCGATAAGAATAATAACGGTATCCTTAGCCACTGCATTTTTAGCCGTAGGCTGTGTGGCTTTTCCTGATGATGGTTATTATGACGGACGTTATGACCGTCGCGATCGAGGTTATGACTATCGTTATGATCAAGACCGCCGCTATGACGGGCAACGCTGGGAATATGAACAGCAACGTAAGAGGCTGGAACTGGAACGGCGCAAAAATATTCAGCAGCGTAACTGGGAACAGGAACGGCGTCGGCAAATAGAACTGGATCGTCGTAAAACTCAACTGGAACGACAACGTCTGGAACAGCAGCGCAAGAATCTGAGTAACCAGCGTCAGAAACAGGCCCAGGCCGAACGTAAACGTCGCCAGCAGCTGGAACAACGTAAAAAAGTGGCAGAACAGCAGCGTAAACGGGTTCAGCAAAACCGCTCCAATAATCCACGCTGGAATGATCAGCGACGTAAACAGGAACAGCAGCGACCACGTAATCGTCGTGATTAGGCAGAATATAAATAAAAAAAGAGGCCCTGATTTAGATCAGGGCTTTTTTTATGGACTCGGTTTTATGGTTTTGATCTCATTCCAGTTATTTTCTTTGAATAGAAGAAATGTTTTTACTCAACACAGCCTTGATGAAGATGATCTCATTTTATAGGTCGAAAACCGTAGCAAATTTCAGGCAAAAAAAAGGCTTATCTAGAGAAAAGATAAGCCACGAAAACACATTTCTAAAAAAGAGAAGAAACTACAGCGATAGAATCTGAAATAAATAATATAGCGTTGCTCATTTTTTGTGTAATACTTTATTGCTTAGTTATTAATCGCTTTTATGTCTAAAAAATAATCTGGACAAAAAAAAGCCGGACCATGTGTGAGGGATCCGACTGGAAAAAACAGCTTAAAAAATAAAGCCGGACCATGTGTGAGGGATCCGACTGGAAAAAACAGCTTAAAAAATAAGGCAACAGCAACCTGGTTCAGCTCTCTCCTCAGAACAAGGCCGCTGTTAATGACGCTATGATGCACCTGTTCTAAAAATATTTAAAACAGATAAAAATTATTATTTCTATCTAAAAATACGATGCTGCTTTTATGAAAGTCATTAAATCTAAATAAATCCTAAAATTAATCTGTACTTGTGCTTGAATTTTTTACCCCTGCCCCGATTTCTTTAAATAATTAAAAATTTCAATCATGGCAGTTCAGTATTAACGCAGTTAACTCTGACGCCCAAGGACTGTACATGTTTAAGAACCCATTTAAACGGAGTAAATCAATGGCAACTGAGCAGAACGAACAAGCTCAAGATCTTGAGCAAGAGCAAGCGACACAAGAGGTAGAGCAAACTCAAGCTGAACCTGAGCAAGTAGAAGTTACCGTTGAATCTTTACAAGAGCAGATTGCACAACTTGAAGGTGACTTAAAGTTAGAAAAAGCACGCACTGCCAATGCAGTTTACGAAGCACAAAAAAGTGTGGAACGTATTCAGCGTGAATCAGAAAAGCATAAAGACACTGTGCTGGAAAAGTTCTCTAAAGAGTTGCTAGATACAGTGGATAACCTGGAGCGCGCGATTGTTGCTGCAGGGGAAGAACAGGGCCCGTTACGTGAAGGCGTAGAACTGACCCTGAAAGCGTTGCTCAATACACTAGAGAAATTTGGTGTAGTCGCAGTTGATACCGCAAATGGTTTTAATGCTGAATTGCATCAGGCAGTCGGTATTGATCCAAATGCCAAATCTAATGAAATCGGTACAGTCTTGCAAAAAGGCTATGCCCTCAATGGTCGTTTATTACGTCCTGCAATGGTCATGGTTGGCGCTTAAGCTAAATAAATCGGGAGTTTGTGAAATTTTTTCTAAAAATTTACTTGAAAAAAATTGAACGGCTCTCATATCGGATAACAAGTAAATCCCTTTTAATTTCCCTTTGTTAAAGGGAAAAATTTGGGAATAAAAGAATTTTTGAGGAAACATCCAAATGGCTAAAATCATTGGTATTGACTTAGGTACTACAAACTCATGTGTTGCAGTACTTGAAGGCGACAAAGTTAAAGTTATCGAAAACGCTGAAGGCGCACGTACAACTCCATCTATTATTGCGTACAAAGATGGTGAGATCCTTGTTGGTCAATCAGCTAAACGCCAAGCGGTAACCAACCCTAAAAACACATTATTCGCGATCAAACGTCTGATCGGTCGTCGTTATGAAGACCAGGCAGTACAAAAAGATATCGGTCTGGTTCCTTACAAAATCCTGAAAGCTGACAATGGCGATGCTTGGGTTGAAGTAAACGACAAGAAACTTGCTCCACAACAGATCTCTGCAGAAGTTCTGAAAAAAATGAAGAAAACTGCAGAAGACTACCTAGGTGAAACAGTCACTGAAGCGGTGATTACTGTTCCTGCTTACTTCAACGATGCACAACGTCAAGCAACTAAGGATGCAGGTAAAATTGCAGGCCTAGAAGTTAAACGTATCATCAACGAACCAACTGCTGCGGCGCTTGCATTCGGTATGGACAAGAAAGAAGGCGACCGTAAAGTTGCGGTATACGACTTGGGTGGTGGTACATTCGACGTTTCAATCATTGAAATCGCTGACCTTGATGGCGACCAGCAAATCGAAGTGTTATCAACTAACGGTGACACCTTCCTGGGCGGTGAAGACTTCGATAACGCATTGATCGACTACTTGGTTGAAGAGTTCAAGAAAGAACAAAACGTGAACTTGAAAAACGATCCACTTGCGTTACAACGTCTGAAAGAAGCAGCTGAAAAAGCAAAAATCGAGCTTTCTTCTTCTAACGCAACTGAAATCAACCTTCCATACATCACTGCAGATGCGACTGGTCCTAAACACTTAGTGATCAATGTAACTCGTGCAAAACTTGAAGGTTTAGTTGCTGATCTTGTAGCTCGTACCATCGAGCCTTGTAAGATTGCGCTGAAAGATGCAGGTCTTTCAACTTCTGACATCTCTGACGTAATTTTGGTAGGTGGTCAGTCTCGTATGCCACTTGTACAACAAAAAGTACAAGAATTCTTCGGTCGCGAGCCACGTAAAGACGTGAACCCGGACGAAGCAGTCGCAATGGGTGCTGCGATCCAAGGTGCGGTATTGTCTGGTGATAAAACTGACGTACTTCTTCTTGACGTAACTCCACTAACTCTTGGTATTGAAACCATGGGTGGCGTGTTGACTCCAATCATTGAGAAAAACACGACGATTCCTGCGAAGAAATCTCAGGTGTTCTCAACTGCTGCGGACAACCAGCCTGCTGTAGACATTTCAGTTTACCAAGGTGAACGTAAAATGGCTCAACAAAACAAATTGTTGGGTAACTTCCAGTTAGGTGACATCCCACCTGCTCCACGTGGTGTGCCACAAATTGAAGTATCGTTCGACATCAACGCGGATGGTATCTTGAAAGTATCTGCGAAAGATAAGAGCACTGGTAAAGAGCAATCTATCCAGATCAAAGCAAACTCAGGTTTGTCTGATGCTGAAATCGAAGCAATGATCAAAGATGCTGAAGCAAATGCTGAAGAAGACCGTAAGTTCGAAGAGCTTGCAAAAGCACGTAACGAAGCGGATGCGCTAGTTTCTTCTGCTCAAAAAGCAGTAAAAGATCTTGGCGAACAAGTGACTGCTGACGAAAAAACTGCAATCGAAACTGCGGTTTCTGAGTTAGAAGCGTCTACGAAAGAAAATGATGTTGAAGCAATCAAAGCGAAAACTGAAGCATTGCAAAACATTATTATGCCGATCACTCAACGTGCTTATGAAGCAGCTCAAGGCCAAGGCGGTGCACAAGGTTTCGATCCTAATGCATTCCAAGGCGGCGAAGGCCAAGCCCAAAAAGCAGATGACGGCGTAGTTGATGCTGAATTCACTGAAGTAAAAGATGACAAAAAATAATTTGTCACTTTGAGAAAAAGACCGCATTTTATGCGGTCTTTTTTTTGTTCAATACATAGGCAATAGAATCTTTTTTAATTAAACTATAATGAAATAAATAACTTAAAAATAAAAACGTATGCAGAATTTTGTTAAGCTTTTTCTTCTGGCTTCCGGGCTTGCGATCATGCTGCTCTACCCGATGGGCAATCTGCTTCTGATCTTACCGCCGAATGTGGTACTCGCGCCTTTTAATTACCTGCAAACTTTCGGAATTGAAGCTTCTTTTTCCTTGGGTTTCCTGATTGCTATCATTGTATTACTGATCCTGGCTGTACCTCAGCGTTACCCTTCCGGAAAAGGTTTTATCATTCTAGCTATTGGATTGCTGAGCTATATTATTTTCCAGATCTTTAAATCTGAAATCACGCTGTATGCCTTTAATCACCAAACCAGACATTCCTATAACCTGAAATATTTAATTGAATTTATGATCTTCTTATTGAATGGTATAGGCCTTGGTTTTATCTATCATTCCAATATGCCAAGACAGGTTGAACAGTGGAAAGGTAAAAAATCATAATCTGACCTGAACAGAACCGTGCATAAGCACGGTTTTTTATTGCCACTTTTTATCGCTCTGACGCTAGGATTTTGCTGGTTTTTTAGCTACATTGAGCCAAACAATATTTAAAAAAACACTATGCGTCTTTTAAGCTTTCTGGGGATTGTCGTTTTCATTGTGTCACTGTTTTTGTATCTACAAACCAAGACCCATCCACAATTAAAATTTAATTCCCTGGCTGACCGTTTGACCCATCCTTTTGATACGCGCCTACGTTTCCGGATTGACCAAGTCGATCCCGGTTTTGGCTTGACCCGTGATGAGGTCATTCAATTAAGTCAGGAAGCTATTCAGATCTGGCATGAAGGAACCAATCGCGATGATCTGATGGTCTATGATGAGAATGCTCAGCTGGCCATTCAACTGATTTATGATCAACGCCAACAGGACTATGAAGCCTTTAAAAAGGTTGAAAAAAAGTTACTTGCCGATGAAGCCAGATATCAGCGTGAAGTCAGCAATCTGCAAGTTTCACAGAAAAATCTGGAAGATCAGCAGCAACGACTGATCCAGCAAAAAAGTCAGCTTGAGTTTGAATTTCAAACCTTATTGCAACGCCGTCAACAAGCCAGCTCATCTGCCGAGCGTGAACAGCTTCAGTATGAGATGGAAATGCTCAAGCCTAAACTGGAAAGTTTTAAGCGCGAATATGCCTATCTTCAGGAACAGCTATCTTCATTTAATCAGCAAGTTTCTGTTCATCAAAACAGTGTGCAAAGCCATCAGCGAAATATCCAGCAGGCCCAGCAGCGTTTTCCCCCACGCCAGTTTCATAAGGGTATTTTTATGGGAGATAAGATCCAGATTTACCAGTTTGATGCCAAAGATGATTTACGTTTAACTTTGGCACATGAACTGGGCCATGCCTTGGGTCTCTATCATCATAATGATCCGGAAGCCTTAATGTATCCTGTATTGGGTGAACAGAATCTGCAAGATTTCAAACTACGCCCGGCAGACAAGACCCTATTGTATACCCGATAACATTCAGGTTTTAATTCCCTATATTATTTATGTGTTTAGGCTAGTAAAAATACAACTTGGTTTCATTTCATGTTATTGTGAAGAACAGTAGGACGTCTTAGGCCAACTTTCTTGGAGATTCATGTGAGTTACTACCATATTTTAATTGAAGTAAATGACCACATTAGTACGATTGATGAAACCCGTGATATCGAGATCTTTGATATCGAGGATATTCAACCTTATCTTCATTCAATTTTGCTGCCTTATTTCAATGAACAGCTGATCGAGCTGGATGATGAAAATCTTGAATTTAAGGATATTTTGCATCTGCAAGTGAAACAGACTTTGTTACCGATCAATGACTTGATTGAGGAAGAACAGCGTCTGTTGCCGAGTGATACGGACATTACCATTACAGCCTACGAGATATTTAATAACCGCGAACTGAGTCAGGATGTCACTACAGTGATTTTTGACCTGCTTGAAGCGGTCAAACTGGAAAGCTAAGCTTTCTTCAGATATAAAAAAGTCCTCATATGAGTAATGCCAGTCAGTTAAGCAGACATTAGAAAAATGTAGTAAAAATGAGTGTATGCCAATACGCTCATTTTTTTATGACTTTATCTGAAAATTTAGATTGTACTCTTCAACATTCTCTACCTTCACTT
>NZ_VPDL01000048.1:0-9004 GCF_013417705.1 Acinetobacter sp. YH12235
GCCTATCTCAGTGATGTGCTGAAAAGGCTGCCGACACATAAAGCGACCCAAATAGAAGAATTACTGCCACATCGCTGGAAATCCAACTCAAATTAAAAAATAGGCATGGGGTTCAGCGGACGCTTACTGAAGAACTACCAAAATGAAGAATAGCCTATTTTACTGTCTTACATTAGTTCTACTTATAGGATGCCAGCCATTTGAAAAAAATGGATATATTTTTATTAAAAATCAGACTGATTATCCAATTACAGACCTTAAAGTAACTTATATTAGTGCTCAAAAAACTTATAGCTTAGGTACTCTTTATCCTTATTCAGAATATAAATACGCCATCAATTACGAGCAGCACAATGAGGATTCAATAATCTTTTCATATTTAGATAAAAATCATAAAAAGATTAATCAAGAAGTAGCTACGTATGCAGCCAAATATGATAGGAAAAGTTATGAAATAGTTATTCAATAGAATATAAATTACAATTACTAATTGAACGAAAAAACTTCAATTTGAAATTTCAAAAACTTGATTTTTCCACTAAATAACTATCCATTTAACATAATGGCGGTTATACGAAATTAGTAGTTTTTACGCGGAATTCCTAACGTATTCATCTTTTGTCTTATATCTTTATTTTTACCAATAGGTAAAATATATTCATAACTTACATCGAAAAGTAGGTAATTAAGAAAAAAATTACAGCGTTTTATAAGCCTTATAGTAACGGGAGAGACTATAGGGCTTTTTATTTATCTTAATATTCATATATCTATGATGAGGCCATGATGCTCGGCGATATAAAAAACCGGCTTGAGAATAGATCGGTCTTTTATGATATTTGCTAAAATACTCTTTTAAAATATAAAAAACTAAGCGTGTGTAGCACTGGGTATAGGTGTTCTTTGGGCTTAGTTATTAGCGTTATTTAAACAAGTATAAGTCAATTTTTACCTAATGGATTTGCTTTTCAACTAGTTCCAATTTCTTTAATGCTTGCCCTTTTTTATGATCATTATTAATCTTTACAACTAGAGCTAAAATAAAAACCATCACTATAAAAACAAGGAAAATCAAATGCTTTTTCATCATTAATCCCTTCTTTTGATCTTTAAGAATGCCTTGCTCCTTTCTAAATAGATATGACATAAGGGAAGCACTGATACAAGCCTTTTTAAATGACTTTAGCAACTCGATAAACAGTTGCAACTCCACAATTCACTGCTTTGGCAATTTCTTCCTTAGTCATATTGCCAGCTGCTAGCAATTCTTTTATTCGTTTGTGCTTAGCCTCATTGGCTTTCTTACCTGTTGGTTTGTAACCCGAACGTGCCAGGCCCTGCTTAATACGTTCTATACGTTTCTCATTGTCCAGGCGGGCCATTGTTGCCAGGAGATCAATCAACATATTGTTGATGAGATCCAGGATTGAATGAGTAATGCTGTCACTGGTTTGAATCATTTGGTAGGTAGTAGGAAGATCTGCTACGACTAAACGAAGTCCCTTCTCCTGGATCCTGCGCTTCAGCTCTTGAAAATCCTGTTGGGTTAGGCGTGATAATCGGTCAATACTTTCAACCAACAAGGTGTCACCTTGATTTGCTTCTGACAGTAGCTTATTCAATTCAGGTCGGTCTAACTTCGTACCACTATAGTTTTCCACGTACACAATGGTTTCGCCCAAATTCAAGTTTTGGTTTAGATCCTGAAGAATCTGCAAAGCCCTTTCTGCATCTTGATCTTTAGTTGAAGCTCGTAGATAAATACGTGTATTCATTTCTATCATTTAATCTTAATTCTGTTAGATTAATGATAACACTATCATTTAATTATTGCATTAAGTCTAATGATAGATATTGTATGCGATTTGGCTCGCTATCATTCAGCTATACTCTTTTGATAAAAAAAGCATGACTAAGAGCCATGCCTTGGGAATTCGTATAACGTGTATTATGTTAATTTTAGGGAAATTTAAGAATCTCTATGCAATGGTTTATTCAATATTCTTTGATTTCTTATCTTTTAGGTTAATCAGAAATAGCCAATAACATAAGCCAGGAAATAGAGCCATAAAGATAGTCCATGTATCTGTATACATCTTCCACCACTCTTTCGAAATTTCTCCTGTGTGACTCCATCCAAAAAGAATAAAAAATGGAGTAGCAATAATTATAGAGGCAATACAGATAGTTAATAAATTAAGACTGTTATAACGATTTAAAAGAACTGAGAATATGAAGCTGAAAGGTACAGTCAAAATAGAATAAGCCAAGTAGACAAGACCGTGCCCTACAAGAACCACTAAAATCGAGTATAGGCTGTATTCCTGATTCATTACGATAAACAGGACTGCTGTAAAAAAAAGTAGTGGTAAAGGAGAAAGTAAGAGAGCTTTTACTATTTTTTCATTTGAGTATTTCACTAATTTAATTCTCTTATCTACTCAATAAATAATAATACTATAACGATTTTAACATAATGGCGGTTATACGAAGTACACTTGTATATTAATATTTAAATCAATCACTTAAAATTTTAGTCATAACCAAGAAAAGGTAAAAAAACGCCTTTTGTAATAAGTTGGTGAGTTTTTAGGCGAATCTGTAACATTTTGCCAAGAAAATTGATTAATAAATGATCAATTTCGCAATCAGTGCCTATTTCATGCGGTTCCAGGTTGCGAAACTATCCCCAATTGCTGTGGATAAAATTTAGGCTATTTTGTACGCTTTGGCTCACATCAATCTCGGCCCTTTGCGGCTATCTAGAACAGCAGAATTTTCATATTATTGAATGGTCAGGAACAGGAAGTTCCATATAATAAAAATAAGTACCAGGATGGCGCTATATAAGACATGCAAGAGCACAAAAACCTAATGTTCCAATGAAAAACCCCGGCAGGATGCTGGGGTTTTTCATTGGAACATTAAGAATGTCTAACGAGTTATTTATAAAATAAAAATCGTCTTAATTATCGATAATAACTATTAATTTTTTTTAAGAAAAAATTTACTTCTTATAATACTTAAAGATATTCTATCCTAGGTAAATAGCCAAATATTTCCAGAAAAATATTAGCAATTTTATCAATATAGCTTCACTAGGTTCAACTTAGCACTCTTTAATTGGTAGATTTTTCATGGTTATAAATATTGTTTAGATGCTTATCTCAACTCGTCTTGATCTTCACCATGACTGTATCTAAAGCAGTGATGAGAAAGTAAAAAATTACATTTTGTGATGCGCTACAAAATTTGGAAACTATACAAGTAGCGGCCTCTCAAATATAAAACTTATCTAGCTTAGGTATAGGTAAATTTATATCGCTCCTTTTATATATCTATTTTTGTTACTTACTACTGCAAGTCTAACTTTGATTGGTTGAATTTCAAGATTTATTTCTCCATTTATATGTACTGAGGCTGTAATGAGTAATGCAAGAATCTTATATGTAAGTAAATTATATGATTGCGATAATCCTAAAAATGACTTATTTGATATTCTCACTGAAGCTATAAGATTTAATTCGTTAAACTCTATATGTGGGGTTCTCTATTATGGAAATGGTTATTTTGTGCAATGTTTAGAAGGTGAAAGGGATAAAATAGAAAACTTATTCTATGAAAAAATTTTGAAAGATTCTCGTCATAAAAATTGCGAGTTAATGTACTCTGAAGATATTAGTGAAAATCTCTTTTCTCGATGGAATATGAAATATGCCATCATTCATAAAGATATTATTGATTTCTTTTCTGAGCATAATATAGATGAATTTAATCCTTATACTCTAAGTGCAAGTACAATTCCTCAGTTTATTGAACTTTTAGCTAAGCAGTCTGACTCTTACTATACTCTAGATACTAATAGAGCATAGAGTCTGTGCTATACAGGACGAAACATCCTGTATAGCTAAATCTAAAAAATTATTGATTATTGAATAGCCACCGATTTTGTAGACACTCTTTAGTTAGATAAAATGGCTAATTAACGAGGTGTGTATGTCGGATAAAGAACTTTCATTCATTATTTATAAAATCTCTTTATATATCTTCTTAGCATCAAAAGAGAATGAAGTTAATATGGAATTTAGACTATTAGCATTAGCCAAAATTTCTCAATTCTTTACTTAATACCTTACAATCTGCTTCCAGTTTAGCCAAATTTTCATTTTTTTGCTTATTCAAGGAATCAAACATTTCATTAAAAGTATCTCCATAAAACTTTTTATTAACTATCATAAATTCTTCTGTTTCTTGAATAATTCTATTTATATCACATAACTTATTTTGGACTAATAATTGCTTTTTTCTACCTTCTACTGGATATCTTTTCAAAGCAGCAAGATTCATAGAAGCCTCTGATTTTAATGCCATCAATAAAGCACTTGTGTACAAAAATGATTGACTTGAAGATGACAAAGGCGGATCAACAAAAGGTAACGGAGTAGCTTTAGCATTTGATATAAATAAAAGAGTCAATAAGGCAATTTTTACTTTCATAAATGTATAGCCCCTATCAAATTTCTTCTGGATTGAAATTCCGAAAGTAACATAATTAAGCCTATATAAAACAATTTATGAATGGCCACTTAACATAAAATCTCTTATGCGAAATTTAGTCATGACTAAACTTTTATTCCCATCTTCTCTTATTCTGTTCTAACAGTTTGTAAACATGACGTATATGAGCTCTGATGAGTTCATGAATGCGACCCACAAAATCACGGTCATATGCCTCATAAATACCTTGATTCATAGCTTTCGCCATCTGATTGAGATTACGTCCTAGAGCTGATAATTGCCCATTAGAGTCTCCTAGCAAATGAGCTTCATCTTGCCCAAAAAAATGAGCATCTTTTGTGACGTTTGCGGTAAGTACAGACAGAATATATTGATTCGTCTTCATTTTGCTTAGGGATGCTCTTTCATCAATTTTCTTTAATAAACTTGGTTTAATTCTTAATTCTTTGCGTGTGGTTTTTTCAAAAACATCGATCGTGTCTTCTACTTTCTCCCTTTCAGCAATTTTTTCTCTTAACAGCTCCATGATCAATTCATTCGGATCTTGCTGCTCTGCCTGGGCCAAACTAAAGATTTTTTCAGCTAAATCATTATCCAGATGCAAGGAAAAATCCTGTCCAGAAAATGCAGGATCATTTTCTTTTTTATAAGCAGTTTCTAAAGCTTTCTGAAATGGCTCACCTTTCTTAACGCCTTGCTTCTCACACTTTGCCTCCCACCAATCAAGCACCGCTCGATCAATTCTAAAAGAAATCTTATTGTCTTTAGTCATGATTAATTCCGTAAGCAAAGTGATATTTTGCAGCTCTATATTTTAGAGTCTGGGTGACAAAATGGCAATTTTAACGGCTGTTGCCTATCCTGCCCTAGAAATCAATTCTTTGCATTTCCCCTATTTTTCTTTGTCATGACTAATTTTTTAAATGATATTCAGGAGTAAGAACTACATTAAAAACTGGTGCAATCAAGCCAATTGAAGATATCTGATTTAAGTTTCTTAAAGAGAAACGCGTAAGCGTGCATTCTGATCTGCTGATCAAAAATGAAAAAATCTCAAAAGCTAGAACCCAGTTTTTTAAATATGATTGAAGATCACTTTTAAATGCGTTTTTAAGGCTCATTTAAATGAAAAGCACCCATATACTTATAAAATGGTAAATAGGGGCTAAAAATCGCAAATGAGAGCAAATTAGACTATGTTTTCATGCTTATCTTTTAAGAACCGAACGAGTGTCTACGAGTGACGTCCCAAAATTAAAATTCTAGAAGTCTTTTCCCTGATTACAAAGCTGCATAAGCCTATTCTCAACAAGAACAGAGCAAAGCGATTCGAGATTTATGCTGATGTATCGAGCGAAGCTCGAATAAAAAGTTTTATGAGCGAAGCGAATTCCGAGTGCTTTTGCTTTTTCTAAAAGTCACGAAAATTTGAATCAAAAATTGCCCCGACGAATCGAGCGAAAGCGAGATTCAATAGAGTTTGAGCGAAGCGAAAACCAAGGGCAATTTTTCATGGTTTGGGCTTTTAATTATTTTTAAGCTTTTAAATGCTTTTAAATAGCCTGTAATCCTTTATTCATAATAGTTCTAGAGATATTAAAACGAGGTTTACCTTGCATTAAAACGAGGTTTACCTTGCATTAAAACGAGGTTTACCTTGCATTAAAACGAGGTTTACCTTGCATTAAGCGAGCTAATTGTATAACCTCGTCTTATTGAATTAAAAATATAATCTTTTCATATGAAAACAGAGCTAATTGTTAAAGATAATGCCTTAATCAATGCTAGTTATAACCTTGATCTAGTTGAACAGAGGTTAATTCTCCTAGCTATTGTTGAAGCCAGGGAATCGGGTAAAGGGATAAATGCTAATGATCCACTAACAGTTCATGCTGAAAGTTATATTAATCAGTTTGGTGTACATCGAAATACGGCTTATCAGGCGTTAAAAGATGCTTGCGATGACTTGTTTGCAAGACAATTCAGTTATCAGAGTCTTAGTGAAAAAGGTAACATTATTAATCACAAGTCAAGATGGGTGAGTGAGGTGGCTTATATTGATAATGAAGCTGTTGTTAGACTCATTTTTGCCCCTGCTATTGTGCCTTTAATTACTAGGTTAGAAGAACAATTTACAAAGTATGAAATACAACAAATAAGTAATTTAACAAGTGCTTATGCTGTTCGTTTATATGAAATATTGATTGCATGGCGTAGTACTGGAAAAACACCTCTCATAACTATTTATGATTTTAGACAAAAAATAGGTGTACTCGAAACTGAATACAAACGAATGTATGATTTTAAAAAATATGTTTTAGACATTGCATTAAAACAAGTAAATGAACATACCGATATCACTGTCAAAGTTGAACAGCATAAAACTGGTAGATCTATTACTGGCTTTTCATTTAGCTTTAAACAGAAAAGATCAGCCACGCATTCTGTCGAATCTAAAAGAGATCCGAATACATTAGACCTCTTTTCAAAAATAACAGATAAACAACGCCATCTATTTGCCAATAAGCTCTCCGAGCTTCCTGAGATGAGCAAATATTCACAAGGCACAGAAAGCTATCAGCAGTTTGCTGTACGTATAGCTGCCATGCTGCAAGATGCGGAGAAATTTAAGGAATTACTTCCTTTACTCAGAAAAGTAGGATTTCAATGACATTGTTAATTGAAATTGTTAAGTTAACAATCAGGTATTAATACAAGTTAAAAACTGGTTTACATAATGAAAAAACTGTCAGTTTCAGAGTTAGCTAAGCTTTATGGATATTCAAGACAAGCTATATATGCACATATAAACAAAGGAAATTTATCTAAAGGATCTGATGGATTAATTGACTTTTCAGAGGCCCTAAGAGTTTTTGGGGAACCACAAAAAAAAGAGAATACTGTCAATCAAAGTCAATCAATTAACAGTCAAAACTTGACAGAAGTTGACTTACTAAAACGTCAAGTTGACATACTGGAAAAACAATTGAATCAGGCAATACAAAGAGAAAATCAATCTTTAGAACGTGAATCGTTTTATCAAGAACAGATTGAAGCTATGCAGCGCTTACTAGAAGCTCCAAAAGCCAATATGACTACATTTACCGATCAGAGCTTTAAACAGGATATAGCAACAGATCCTCGGCCACAGACTGAGTCAAACTATGACGAATTGACTACTCCAGAGAACAAACGTATCCCTGTCCCTGAACACGTTGAGCCTGAACCTAAGAAGAGGGGCTTCCTGAGCCGTTTTTTCCTTCCGTATGGTTAGCCAGGACTCCAGTTTTTTGATGAGCCAATTTCAGTGCAAGCACATGAAATAATGACTCACCAAAAAACCGGATGAGGTTTATTAAAACTGAATAAAACCGTGGAACATTGATCAATAAATAATCGTGGAACATGAAAAATGACTAAAACAGCCTAAGAGTGGGTGCTTAGGCTTTTTTTAATAACATAAAATATTGTTTTAAAAGGGATTTTACGGATCGTTTCGTATAAGGTGTATTATGTTAATTTTAGAAAATCTGTTTTAGTTTGTACCTTTTCAAAATTATGTAAAAAGCAAATAAAATACTTATCCAGAACAAATAATCAAAAATAAAATATAAGAAGATAAATTGATCTATTCCTATAATAATATTTAAAGGATCTAGCGCTATACTCCCACCTGGAGATACTTCACCATCTACTAAAAACTGTAAGGGAAATCCTCCTCCAATGACTTTAACTTTTTCAAGCTTGTCTACAACTATACGATCCACCAATGTATATTTCTGATAAAACAAAGATAAATAAGTAAAAATAAAAGATAAGCAATTGAAGTATAAAAATTTTTTCATAATTTTCTCCCATATATCTACTAATTTTAACAATTTTTAATCAGAGCCTTTTGGAATAATTTGCTTTAATTTCTCTATTATTATTTTCTCAAAAATTCCTTTAATATGAAAAGATTAGAATTTATTTTATTAATTTTTCTTGCAGCCTGTAGTCCAGTTACAGAAAAAATTGAATCAAATATAGTTGTTCCACGTATTCACTATACAGGGGGAGCAGATAATGCAAGTTATAGTGAGGCTAAGCTCATTAGGGAAGGTAAATGCTTATATCTAGAACATGCTGATGGCTCTAAAGTTCTGCCAATTTTTGCTACGAAAACTATAGATTGGAATATAGAAACTAAGAGCTTAAAAGTAGATTCAGACACTTATTTTTTAGGTGATAAAGTAGCATATGGAGGAGGCGGCTCCTATCCTCTAGAAAAAAATAATTATTCTTGGATAACTGAAGTAGATCATGGCTGTGATACCTCACAAGTTATAGTTATTAATAAACTCATAAGACCAATTGAAGAACGTAAGCGTCCGCTGAACACACCTTATGAATTCATCCTATAAGCCTTAATTTAGTCCCCACTTAAAAACAAGTGGGGACTAAAATTTATGACTACAAATCACCAGACATCCATCGCATCTCTTGC
>NZ_VPDL01000049.1:0-8144 GCF_013417705.1 Acinetobacter sp. YH12235
TAAGCTATACATGTATATCAAGTGACCATTGGGATAGCTTTGTTACGACCTTTAAAGAATGCAAACAGTTGATTGGTAAATTTTTCACTGTGGGTATAGAAGGCAATAATTGTCGATTACGGCATCGAATCAGGCGAGGCTTTAGGAGAAGCTGCAACTTCTCCAAAAAGCTTGAAAATCATTTCAAAGCCTTTGATTTAGTGTTCTTTTATATCAATAATGGATTCGTTTAATGCCAGCATACTTTTTGAAACACCACCAAAAATTTAACATAAAATCTCTTATGCGAAATTTAGGTCTTATCCCAAATAAATCCATTAAAAAGATCTTTATCTTTCTGCTTATTTTCTTCGGTCTTATTTTCCGTATTTAAAAATTGCTCAAAATCGGCTAATTGCTGCTTAAACGATTCATCATTTTTTAATTTATTTAAAGCCCAAGCTCCCAGTAGAATTTTACGTCTCGTATCATCTTTTCTTTGTTGATCAGAAACTTTCTTTTTTTCACGTGCAATGGCAGCTTTTTTCTGTTCTTTTAGCTGTCTTAAGCGTTCTTCTTGCTTTGCAATTTTTTGCTCTAAATTATCAACACTCATACCATCACCGTATCAAGGAATCCCCCTCAAGCATAGGTCTGTTTGAATTGAAATTCAAGACAGCCCATGCTATCGTGGTTTTCCCGAAGGGCGCACTTAGCCATTGGATTTCATCCAATGGTGCGACAAGGGGTAAATCCCCTTTGTAATCCCCTGACCAACATATACATGTTGGTAATTTCGATAAATCGAAATAAAGAGCAAAAGCAAAATGGCGATATATCATTTTTCAGTTAAAACGATTAGTAGAGGTAATGGACGATCGGCCGTTGCTTGTGCTGCATATCGTTCAAGTGAAAAATTGGTATGCGATTTTTATGGAAAAGAACAAGACTACACAAGAAAAACTGGTGTCGAATTTACAAAAATCTATGCACCTGAAAATACAAATACTGAGTTACTCAAGCGCCAAACACTTTGGAATGAAGTCGAAAAGGTTGAACGTAGAAAAGATGCATTACTTGCAAGAGAGTTTGAGATTGCATTTCCCAGTGAGTTAAACGCTGAACAGCGTGAAAATATGCTCAATGAACTTTGCCGAAACCTCGTTAAAAAATACGGTGTCATCGTTGATGCTGCTATTCATGCACCTCATACAGACAGTGGAAGTGATGAACGCAACTACCATGCACACATCATGTTCACAACCCGAAGTATTAATGAGCAGGGTGGCTTTTCAGCAAAAAAATATAGGGACTTCAGTCGTGACAATGGCACAGAAACTGTAAGCCACTGGAGAGAATCATTTGCAGAGTTATGCAATCATCACCTGGAACAAAATGGATTTGATGAACGTGTCGATCACAGAAGTTATGAAGACCAGGAAAGTGACCTAGAAGCAACTCAGCACGAAGGTCCTCAAGCGACATACCTCCGGAGACGAGGGATATTTACAGAAATTAGTCTGAAAAATGATGAAATTAAGCTACGTAATTTAAAAATCAAAAAGGTCATCGCACTGGATGAAAACATCAAAGTATCTGAGGATCTTGTTCAAAAAGTACGAAGTGAGCTTCAGTTTCAATACTCTCAAGCTGAGTATTCAGAAAAAACTTCTCAGAAACTTTATGAATTCCAAAATGAAGAATTATCAAAATTAACAACAAAATTAGACACGATGAGTTCTGCAATATCAGAACTACGCAAAAAAGAGCCTTTATTTTTTAAAACAAAATGGATCAATCAAATAAATGACCTGATCGACCAACACAACACCCAACTAGACATCCAAAAGCATATTTCTGGTCTTAGTGAAATAGAAAAAAAAGAGAGATATTCTGATCATTTAAATAAATGGACAGAAGAAAATCAGCTGCTCCAGCCTAAAAAGTCTTTTGCAAAATTTGACGAACCGAACATCACTGTTAAACAACGAAAACTTAATGATCAAATTTCAAATATAGATCATCAAATTTCTGAAATATCACGCAGAGAAACTGAGTATCAAGAGTATGTACGCGATCAAAGACTGGAGATCATAAATAGTTATATATTTGAAGAAGATAACTATGGAAATAAATACTTTAGTCCTCAAAATGGTGAAAAACAAAAGCGACTATATGCAGAAGAAATGGAAGATCTAAAAATCCAAGAATTGCATGCGGCTTTTACAAAAAAAATTGAGACCGAAGCGCAGCAAGAGTTTTCCCAAAAAAGAGCAATACAGCTCGAAAACGACCGAAAAGATCGTGAATCTAGAGAACAGCAGTTACGTAAAGAACGAGAGCAACAAGAACAACGCTATGCACAAGAACGAGAGCAACAAGAACATTTGGCATTTGTAAGACGCCAAGAACAAGAAAAACAGCAGAGAAATGAGCCTAAAAAGCCAGAAAATGACAATAACCATGACTACACGCCTTAGAAATCCCATTTAAGCGCAAAAAAACGGGGGTTTTAGCGACTTTTGATAGAAATACAGTAAAACTATAGTTGATAAAAATAAAATCGCTTAGAACGCAAATGAGAGCCTTTTAGCGAGTATCTACGAGCGACACAACGAAAGTTTGCTTATTCCCCCTCTGAAAAACCGTTTTTTATTGAATTACTGGGGACAGTGATTAGCGAGTGTCTACGAGCGAAGTATTGATGCTTTTGCTCGTCAAAAAGCATGAGCATAGCGAATGCATTATTCATGTTTTGCTTTTTGAATCCTTGATCATATATGCAAAAAACTGCCCCCCACGAAGCGAGTGAAACGAGCTTCAATAGAGTACGAGCTTTAGCGAGTACCAAGGGCAGTTTTAATAACTCACTTTGGAAATAAATTCCCTTTTATTCTTTTAAAAAGCTTTTAAAAGCTTTTAGACCCCCCTATAAACCACGCCTAGCAATGCTTTCAGACTTTAAAAAACTACTTTTACCGGACATTAAACTACAAATGCCGGACAAAATGGACTTAAAAAACTACTTTTACCGGACATAGAAACTACTTTTACCGGACATTAAACTACAAGAAAAAGTTTGTAGTTTTGTTAAAAAACTACAAAAATAGTAGTCAAAAAATAAACGACAATGTATGTTTAAGCTACATAAATACCAATGTAGTTAGTTAGTTTTTTGGGGTTGTAGTTATATGGACGAAAATAAAAAAACATATCCTCTGAGCTGGGTTGTTATGCAAAACAATGTTCAAGAATGCTTTAAGAGTATGAACATTGATGAAAAACGAATGTTAATACTTGCTAGCCCAATTGCTAGAACCACTGATGCAACTGAAAAAGACCGAATTATGATTACGGCAGAAGAGTTTGCTAGAGAATGTGGCATTAAAACGCATTCCGCATATACGCAGTTAGAACTAGCCAGCAAGAATCTACTTAAAAGAAATTTCTCTTATAACAATGAAAGAGGAAAAAAGGTGCTGTCGAATTGGGTGATTGATTGCACTTATGAAGACGGAGGGATAGCTATACGTTTCCCTGAAATCGTTCTACTGATGTTAAAAGAGTTTGATAAATTAAACCCTTATACAAAATATAAAAAAGATATCGTACTAAGTTTGAAAAAAGATTACTCATTCGATCTTTATCATTTAGCTAAAAAGCATCAAGCAATGGGACAATTTGAAATGTCCTTAGAACATATAAAAAATGAGCTGGGTTTGCCCAAATCTTATGACAAACTCTGTAATTTAAAAGACCGAGTAATGAAGCCTTCATTAAATGAGATTACAACTAATACAGATATTGAACTCACTTATGAAAATGTAAAAAAAGGGCGTTCAGTAGTTGGCTTTAAATTTATAGTGAAAGAAAAACCTAAGCCAAAATTAATAGCGCCTCAGCGAGATCAAAGAACTATAGATATGTTCTGCAATTTATCTGATGCTCAAATTAACAAGTACAGCACTATTTTATCTAAACTTTCTGAGCTATCAGACCTCAGTAATTTCCCAGACTACCCGACATTTGCCCTCTGGATTAGTGGCATCTTACGAGATCCGAAAAGTGTAAGAGAGGAAACAACAAAACGGATTTTTAAAGCTCTTCATAGCAAGACGGATTTTAAACCATGAGAACTAAGGCTGAATTAGATGCAATGAGTCATCAAGAACTCAAAGATTATGAGCAAAGTTTACTTGCTCTGTGGACACCAAGAATGGCTATTGAAAGTGACATTGAAAGGTTAAGCACTCATCACAGCGAATTATTAGAGGTTTTTAATCAATTAAAGAATCCGGATGCACCTAAAAATTCACGTTTAAAAGATTCAATCTTGTCTCTGAAATATAAAATCGAATCGCTTGAAGGTAAGTTGAGTGATCTTATTCAAGATAATCGCTTAAATTCTGCAGATTGAATTATTCAGTTTATTTAATCAAAATCGTGGAACATTGATTAAAGACTAGGCGTGGAACGTGAAAAGTAATAAAAAAAGCCCAGTCATTGACGACTGGGCTAGAAAATTGAAACTACAGCGTTGAATTTTCACGAGAATTATAACAAATTTCGTATAAGGTGTATTATGTTAATTTTAGAAAATCTTCACTACTATTATTTTAAAATAAGCCTTATATCCAAGCATAAAACAAGGTTGTCTAGACTTCTTTTAACAGTAAAGTTATCATAAAACTGAATTTTATTTTTTAGGTAAGTTTATGCATTCTATCCGCATTCGTTAAGACACAACTATTTGCATAGTGACACTATTTTATAATGGTGGGCTTTTGTTGTGTCTTTAAGAATATATGCGGATATATAAAGTAAAAGTATGCTTAATTTATAAGTATGCTTTTAGTGCATAGTTTCCAGTTATAACTTAATTGACTAGCTATTTGTCCACCCTGTGGATGAATAGCTTTTTTTTTGGGAGGACACTGTGATGCTAGCTTTTGTTTTCACCTAAATCCTGTTTGCTGCATAAAAAATTTCAAGAGCTAAACAGGAGTAAATAAAAATGAGTTTAATTATTAAAGCGAGAAACATACGCTTGGATTATGCTGGGCGTGATGTTTTGGATATTGATGAATTGGAAATTCACTCTTATGACCGTATTGGTCTTGTGGGTGATAACGGAGCAGGAAAGAGTAGTTTACTCAAAGTACTTAATGGCGAAATTGTTTTAGCCGAAGCGACATTACAGCGTTTTGGTGATTTTGCACATATCAGCCAACTGGGCGGAATCGAAATAGAAACGGTCGAAGACCGGGCAATGTTATCTCGCCTTGGTGTTTCCAATGTACAAAACGACACAATGAGTGGCGGAGAGGAAACTCGTGCAAAAATTGCTGCCGCATTTTCCCAACAAGTACATGGCATTCTAGCGGATGAACCAACCAGCCACCTTGATCTCAATGGAATAGATCTACTTATTGGTCAACTTAAAGCATTTGATGGAGCATTACTTGTTATCAGTCATGACCGATATTTTCTTGATATGGTTGTAGACAAGATATGGGAGTTAAAAGACGGTAAAATTACGGAATATTGGGGTGGTTACTCGGATTACTTGCGTCAAAAAGAAGAAGAGCGACAACACCAAGCCGTAGAATATGAGCTGATGATGAAGGAACGGGAGCGATTAGAATCTGCTGTGCAAGAAAAACGCCAGCAAGCTAATCGATTAGACAATAAGAAAAAAGGAGAAAAATCCAAAAACTCTACCGAAAGTGCTGGACGACTTGGGCATGCAAAAATGACTGGCACCAAGCAAAGAAAACTGTATCAGGCAGCTAAGAGTATGGAAAAGCGTTTGGCTGCATTAGAAGATATTCAAGCACCAGAGCATTTGCGTTCTATTCGTTTTCGTCAAAGTTCAGCCCTAGAACTGCACAATAAGTTCCCGATTACGGCAGATGGTCTGAGCTTAAAATTTGGTAGCCGTACTATCTTTGATGACGCTAACTTTATAATACCGCTTGGCGCTAAAGTCGCTATAACTGGATCGAATGGAACAGGGAAAACGTCCTTGTTAAAAATGATATCAGAACGTGCTGATGGATTAACCATATCTCCAAAAGCTGAAATTGGCTACTTTACACAAACAGGATATAAATTTAACACGCATAAATCTGTGCTCTCCTTTATGCAGGAAGAGTGCGAGTACACAGTTGCGGAAATTCGTGCAGTATTGGCTTCAATGGGGATCGGAGCGAATGATATTCAAAAAAACTTATCCGACTTATCGGGAGGTGAAATCATCAAACTGCTTTTATCCAAAATGCTTTTAGGAAAATATAATATTTTGCTTATGGATGAACCAGGAAACTATCTTGACCTAAAAAGTATTGCCGCATTAGAAACAATGATGAAGTCCTATGCAGGAACTATTATCTTCGTATCTCATGACAAGCAATTGGTCGATAATATTGCTGACATTATCTACGAGATCAAAGACCACAAAATCATCAAGACTTTTGAGAGAGATTGTTAATGATAGCCAATCTAATCCGAACATTAATTATTGAACTCTTTAAAGGAAATTAAAAATGACAATTCAAGATATTCAATCACTTGCTGAAGCACACGGCTTGTTGCTTACGGACAAAATGAATTTCAATGAAATGGGCATTGATTTTAAGGTCGTTTTTGCTCTTGATACAAAGGGGCAACAATGGTTGCTGCGTATTCCTCGTCGTGATGGCATGAGGGAACAAATCAAGAAAGAAAAACGCATTTTAGAATTGGTAAAAAAACATCTTTCTGTAGAGGTTCCTGATTGGAGAATTTCATCTACAGAATTAGTGGCTTATCCCATACTTAAAGATAATCCTGTTTTAAATTTGGATGCTGAAACCTATGAAATAATTTGGAATATGGACAAAGATAGCCCGAAATACATAACATCTTTGGCAAAAACCTTATTTGAAATCCATAGTATTCCTGAAAAAGAAGTTCGGGAAAATGATTTGAAAATTATGAAACCTTCAGATTTAAGACCTGAAATAGCAAACAATTTGCAGTTAGTAAAATCTGAAATTGGTATAAGTGAGCAATTGGAAACCCGCTACAGAAAATGGTTGGATAATGATGTTCTATGGGCAGATTTCACCCAATTTATACATGGCGATTTATATGCTGGGCATGTACTAGCTTCAAAGGATGGAGCTGTTTCAGGCGTTATTGATTGGTCAACAGCCCATATAGATGACCCAGCGATTGATTTTGCTGGGCATGTAACTTTGTTTGGAGAAGAAAGCCTCAAAACTCTAATCATCGAGTATGAAAAACTAGGGGGTAAAGTTTGGAATAAACTATATGAACAGACTTTAGAAAGAGCAGCGGCCTCTCCTTTGATGTATGGTTTATTTGCCTTAGAAACTCAAAATGAAAGCCTTATCGTTGGAGCAAAAGCTCAGTTGGGAGTTATATAATTTAAAAATATGATTGCTGAGAACTGCCTTGTTTTGAAACTTGGTTGGCTTTAATTAGTTTTTAGTATTCTTTATAGAAAATGCCTCGATCAAGGGGCATTTCTAACAATCATTTAACATAAAATTTCATATACGAAATTCGGGTGTTAGAACCCATTCAAAGTGTACTCATCAGTACACTTTGAAATTTTGATATAAAAAATTTAACATAAAATCTCATATACGAAATTCGGGTGTTAGAACCCATTCAAAGTGTACTCATCAGTACACTTTGAAATTTTGATATAAAAAATTTAACATAAAATCTCATATACGAAATTCGGGTGTTAGAACCCATTCAAAGTGTACTCATCAGTACACTTTGAAATTTTGATATAAAAAATTTAACATAAAATCTCATATACGAAATTCGGGTATTAGAACCCATTCAAAGTGTACTCATCAGTACACTTTGAAATTTTGATATAAAAAATTTGGTGGTGTTTCAAAAAGTATGCTGGCATTAAACGAATCCATTATTGATATAAAAGAACGCTAAATCAAAGGCTTTGTAATGATTTTCAAGCTTTTTGGAGAAGTTGCAGCTTCTCCTAAAGCCTCGCCTGATCCGATGCCGTAATCGACAATTATTGCCTTCTATACCCACAGTGAAAAATTTACCAATCAACTGTTTGCATTCTTTAAAGGTCGTAACAAAGCTATCCCAATGGTCACTTGATATACATGTATAGCTTA
>NZ_VPDL01000050.1:0-7719 GCF_013417705.1 Acinetobacter sp. YH12235
AGTGATGGGAGAGAATGTTCAAGAGTGGATTCTAAATGTTCAGATAAAGACATAAAAAAATGAGCGTATTTACATACACTCTTTTTTACTACATTTTACTAAAATTTGCTTAACTGACTGGCATTACCTGAACAGGGTCTTTTTTCTATTATATTGTCTTGATCAGGTGACGGATTAATTATCATAAAACCGTCATAAAGCTGTAACCCGGCTGTCATATTCCAAAATCAAAATGTGAATATCGAAAACAGGTACTCAACTGAATCAAAAGTGGTGTACTCGAAATTTTAATAAATGAGAGAGATCCAGAATGCGCTTAACAAATATAGCAATCTTAATTGCAGCGGGGGTAGCGGCATCCACGACAGCGAATGCAGCACGTGACACTATTCAAATCGCAGGTTCTTCTACTGTTTTACCTTATGCCAGTATTGTCGCTGAAGAATTTGGCAATACTTTCCCTCAGTTTAAAACACCAGTCGTTGGTTCAGGTGGTTCATCTGGCGGCCTAAAACAGTTCTGTAATGGTGTAGGGGACAATACCATTGATATTGCCAATGCCTCGCGTCAAATCAAAAGTGCCGAACTGGCAGAATGTAAAAAGAATGGTGTCAACAAGGTACTAGAAATCAAGATCGGGTATGACGGGATTGTCTTTGCATCTAATTCGAATAAAGCCGCTTATAAATTACGACCTCAGCATGTTTATGCTGCTTTAGCTGCGCAGTTACCTTCTAAAGGGAAAATGGTGGCTAATCCATATACCCGCTGGAACCAGATTGATCCAGCTTTGCCGAATGAACCCATCACTTTAGTGATTCCGGCTTCAAATCATGGCACACGTGAAGTCTTCCAGGAGAAGATGGTGGATGCAGGCTGTGAAACGTATGCTGCAATTAAGTCTCTAGATAAAGATGCCAAGAAAAAAGCATGTACCAGCTTCCGTAAAGATGGCCGTGTTGTTGAAATTTCAGGTGACTATACTGAAACTTTGGCACGCTTAAAAACCTCACCGAGCGCTGTTGGCGTATTCGGCCTGGGCTTCTATGACCAGAACCGTGATCGTCTGCGTGTAGCTACAGTCAATAACGTGGCACCTTCTGAAAAGACCATTTTAAATGGTGCTTATCCGGTATCTCGTCCATTGTTCTTCTATGTCAAAGGCGAACACCTGAAATCAATCAAAGGTTTGCAACAGTTCACAGAGTATTTCCTGAATAAAAAGGTATCGGGTAAGGGTTCCAAGCTGGAAAAAGCCGGCTTGATTTCAATGTCAGACAAAGAACGTGCAGCAGTGCTGGCAAATTTTAAGGCTGCAAAAGCCGTAGTAGTGAAATAAAACAGGATTTAGGGAAATGCTGGTGACAGTCGACCTGTCATCGGCTTTTCATGGCAAGCAAGTTTTTTCACAGACTAAAATCCTGAAAAGAACCATGGAGAATACATGAATCTGCTACTTATAGGTGTGTTACTGGCTTTAATTGCCATCGCCTATCAAATCGGATTAAGTAAAAGCCGGAAACTAGCAGGTCAGGGCAATAATTCTGAGATGCTACATTCACGTCCTGGATATTATGGCGCGCTCGTAGCTTTGTGGTGTGGACTTCCTGCATTTTTGATTCTGATGGCATGGAACATTGTTGAACCTAGCCTGCTGGAACAGGTCGTAATTAAACACCTGCCTCATGATGTTTTGACTCATCTGGATCAAGCCAGTCTGAGTGTGGTCATAGATCGTGTACAGGCATTGGCTTCCGGTTTCGGTGTCAGTGATCAGCCGGCTGCTTATGAACTTGCAGCAGCAGAACAATTAGCTAAATTTTCTACCATCGGTACTTTTGCCAAACTGGCAGTTGTCATTTCTGTGGCTTTGGCCGGTCTGGTCTGGGCAAAAAAACGGATCAGCCAGAATTTTCGTGCACGTAATCAGGTCGAAAAGATCATGAATATCGGGCTGGCCTTGTGTTCTGGAGTAGCCATCCTGACCACACTCGGCATTGTGATGTCGATGTTTGGCGAAGCCATGCGATTCTTCAGCTTTGTCAGTCCACTGGATTTCTTCTTTGGCACCGAATGGGATCCGGGTTTTAGCACCACGGGTCATGCCGAAGGCAGTTATGGATTATTGCCATTGCTGTGGGGAACATTGATGGTCAGCGGGATTGCATTACTTGTTGCAGTCCCCTTAGGACTGATGATTGCGATTTATCTGGCCGAGTACGCATCACCACGCTTCCGAGCTTGGGCAAAGCCGACCATTGAGGTTTTGGCTGGAATTCCAACGATTGTCTACGGTGTTTTCGCCTTAATGATTCTGGGGCCATTTCTTAAAAGTCTAGGTGCTTTGGTCGGTATTGATATTAATGCCACCAGTGCGCTTACTGCTGGCTTCGTCATGGGCATCATGATTATTCCATTCGTGTCATCTTTATCAGACGACATTATTACCCAGGTACCACGTGCCTTGAGGGATGGTTCTTTAGGTCTGGGCGCGACCAAATCTGAAACGATTCGTCAGGTCGTATTACCAGCCGCTTTACCCGGCATTATTGGCGCTTTTTTGCTGGCGGCATCGCGGGCCATTGGTGAGACCATGATTGTGGTACTCGCAGCAGGAAACAGTCCGCAACTGCATGCCAATCCACTGGAAGCAGTTTCAACAGTGACCATTACCATCGTCAATCAGTTGACGGGTGATACTGACTTTGCCAGTCCGCAGGCGCTGGTGGCTTTCGCCTTAGGTCTTACTTTGTTTGTCATTACTTTGGGGCTGAACATTGTTGCACTGTACATCGTGCGTAAATATCGAGAGCAATACGACTAATGAGTACTTCAAATACAACGCCTGTAGATCAGCCTATTGATCCATCTGTGGCTGCTGAGCAACGTGAAAAGCGCAGGAAGACCATTCAAAGCTCTCTGGCACGACGTCATCGCAAAGAAAAAACCTTTCGTGTCATGGGGCTTTCTGCCGTATTGGCTGGTTTGTTCTTTGTGGTAGTTCTTTTCGGCAGTATTTTGGGCAAAGGTTTGCCGGCATTCTGGCAAAGCAGTATGAGCTTGCCGATTTATTTTGATCCAGCCATTGTCAATATTAATCCTAAACCTAAACAGGCTGCGGGAGAATCCCAGGCACAATTTGAACAGCGTATGGTGGATTGGCAAATGCAGGTCGGTCTGGTTGACTGGGATGCCTTGATTGTAAATGGCATGATTGCCAAAGACAGTAAGCTGGAAAGCCAGCGTGATGAACTGGGCTATTTATATACCAGTTCAGAAGCGTATCGTCTGCGGGATATGGTACTGAATAATCCGGCTCTGGTCGGTCAAACCAAAGACGTAAAAATTCTCGCAGATGCCAATGTTGATGTCTGGCTGGCTGGCAATATTGACCGCGATCTGCCCGATGAACAGCAACAGCTCAGTCCTGAAGTCCGTCAGCTTGCGGATGATATGAAAGCTGCCGGAATCATAGAAAGTAGCTTTAATACCAATATCTTTACCAGTCCGGACTCGCGCAGTTCACCTGCTACCTCAGGTCTCGCAGGCGCATTTATGGGCTCATTGTTCATGATGCTGATCGTGATCTTTATCTCGATTCCGATCGGGGTAGCATCGGCCATCTATCTTGAAGAATTTGCACCAAAGAACTGGATTACCGATGTCGTAGAAGTGAATATTAATAACCTTGCAGCAGTTCCTTCCATTGTCTTTGGTTTACTCGGTGCAGCGATTTTTATTGGCTGGATGCATTTACCACTGTCAGCACCGTTGGTGGGTGGTCTGGTATTAAGTTTGATGACACTACCGACTGTGATTATTACTACGCGTGCATCACTTAAAGCCGTACCGCCATCCATTCGTCAGGCAGCATTAGGCTTAGGTGCATCACGCTTGCAAACCGTATTTCACCATGTTTTACCGCTTGCACTACCAGGTATTTTGACGGGGGCGATTATTGGTGTGGCACAAGCACTGGGTGAAACGGCCCCGCTATTATTGATCGGGATGAGTGCTTTTGTCGCAAGTGTACCGGCTTCACCATTTGATCAATCCACAGCATTGCCGGTGCAAATTTTCCTGTGGCAAGGCAATGAGCTACGTAACTTCTTCGAAGGACGTACTGCAGCAGCCATTATTGTACTTCTGGCCATGATGATCAGCCTGAACAGCTTAGCCATCTGGTTACGTAAGAAATTTGAAGTCCGTTGGTAAGGAAGAGCAGAATATGAATACAGCAAATCCAACTATAAATGCCTTAGAAAAGGATCCGTCTGTGAATCCACAACATACACAATTTACCCAAGATTCTGTGACCCAAAAGCCGGCGACTGCTTTTGTTTCCCAGTTTGATACTCAGGCTGAAAACAAAGCACCGAAAAAGTCAGATCAGGTCAAAATCAGTACCTCAGATGTACATGTTTACTATGGTGAAACAGAAGCAATTAAAGGGATTGATCTGAACATCTATGAAAATGAAGTGATTGCTTTTATCGGTCCTTCAGGTTGTGGTAAGTCAACATTCCTGCGTACCTTAAACCGGATGAATGACACGATTGATCGCTGTCGTGTAACCGGTAAGGTGTTGCTGGATCATCAGGATATTTATGACACGAATCTGGATGTGGTATTGCTGCGTGCGCAGGTGGGGATGGTGTTCCAGAAGCCAAACCCTTTTCCAAAGTCGATTTTTGACAATGTCGCTTATGGGCCAAAATTACATGGTTTGGCACGGGACAAATATGATCTGGAAGAAATTGTAGAAAACAGCTTGCGTAAAGCGGGATTATGGGATGAAGTCAAAGACCGTTTAAATCAGCCGGGTACGGGGCTGTCGGGTGGTCAGCAGCAGCGTTTATGTATTGCACGGACGATTGCCGTTTCTCCTGAAGTGATTCTAATGGATGAACCTTGTTCAGCACTCGATCCGATTGCAACAGCCAAAGTTGAAGAACTGATCTCCGAGCTTTCAACCCAATACACCATTGCTATTGTGACTCACTCCATGCAGCAGGCAGCGCGAGTCTCTGATCGGACTGCTTATTTCCATTTAGGTGATCTGATCGAAGTCAACTCGACCGAGAAAGTCTTTACCCAGCCAGATCATCAGCTCACTGAGGCCTATATTACAGGGCGTTTTGGTTAAGAAGTTTTATCTCAAGAAAGAAGGGCTAAAAAGCTCTTTTTTTTATATCCAAAAGTAACCAAAGAATAGAAGATATATCAATTGAATCAGTGAAATGTGGAAAAATAAACCGAATCCTATTGTGCCCTAAATTCTTATAGAATATGCCGTCTTTGACATGGCAGAGCTGTCAAAAGATAGATGTTAAGAAAAGGTTGCATCCGCTATGAAAACACTCAAAAAGATGTCAGTTTTTCTGATGCTGCTGATTGCATTAAGTTTAAGTATGGGTGGTCTGTGGCATCAATTACAAGGCGGCAGCATGTTTTATACACTGATTGGATTGCTGTATGGACTCAGTTTGAATTTCTATTTTAAAAGGCAGGAAAAAGCCTTATATGCGAATTCTGCTGTATTGCTGGGTGTTATTCTCTGGGCAGGTTATCAGCATGGCATCAATCTTTTATAGTACAAATTATTTTTGCTCTACTAAAGCCCCATGGATACTGCTCTGTTTCAGCAATTAAACAACAATATTCTATTGAAAAAAAATCATTTGACCTTATCTTAAATTGAAACCTATATAAATAATTGAGACCCGATTTTTATGTTATTTCATACCCCCAAATTACCCGCTGAAATCCGTATTAGTCACTTGAATGCGCGCATTAACGAGCAACGAAAAAAAATAGCGCAAACAACTTCATCTAAACTGGAACTTTTGCAATTGAGCCAGCAATTGTCAAAAGAAGCGCGTGCGCGTAAGAAAACTAACCAGAAAATCTATGTACTCGATTTTAAAGGCGATATGGCTGCGTCTGCGGTAGAAAGCCTGCGTGAAGAAATTACCCTGATTCTATCTACAGCGAAAGCTGGTCGTGACCGTATCATTGTACGTTTAGAAAGTCCGGGTGGTATGGTGCATGGTTATGGTCTTGCAGCTGCGCAGCTGGTGCGCTTACGTGAAGCGGGTTTTCATGTGACCATCTGTGTTGATAAGGTTGCAGCCAGTGGCGGTTATATGATGGCGTGTATTGCAAATGAAGTGATTTCTGCGCCGTTTGCGATTGTGGGTTCAATTGGGGTAGTGGCACAGGTGCCAAACTTTAACCGTCTACTGAAAGAAAACAAGATCGATTTTGAACTTTATACTGCGGGTCAATACAAACGTACGGTGACCATGTTTGGTGAAAATACCGAAGAAGGCAAAGCCAAGTTTGAAGAAGAATTGCAACAGACACATGCCTTGTTTAAACACTTCGTGGAAAAATATCGTCCACAGTTAAATGTTGAAAAAGTGGCAACGGGTGAACACTGGTATGGTCAGGATGCCCTAGACCTGAATCTGGTAGATAAACTGCAAACTTCCGATGAATATCTGCTAGGCCTATTACCACAACATGATGTGTATTTAATCCAGACCCGTAAAAAACCAACGCTGGGCGAAAAACTAGGTTTGCAAGCAGCACAAATTGCAGATTCTTTTATCCCTGCGGTGATGAATAAAGTAGTAGATACATTAACCAAAGCCAATTCAAATCTGGTTCAGATGCGCGATCCTAAACTTTAATTCATTATTCAGTTATGAATCTAAGAGCTCACTTCGGTGGGCTTTTTTATGATCTAAAATCAAACAATTGTGCTATAAATAACTGACTTATAGTGGTTTCTCATTTATATGCTCACGTTTCTTTTACTATTCGGCTTCTTCAGTATCATTTTTATTCCGATGCTATGTATGTTCTATTCTGAAGCGAAATTAACCACTGACGAATCGAAGAAAATTTTATTTTGGCTCAGCTTTCTTCCGGGCACTTCAATCTTTTTACTTTACGCATTTTTAAAGCCAGATGCTCCACCTGTTATTCCTTCGCAGGACTGTGGCGTGATTCAATTTTACCAATTCAATGCTCGTCGTGGTGGTTACTTTGAGCGTGTCAGCATCCGCTTTGATGGTGCTCAATATAATCGTCATCTATTTTTTGATAAGCATCTAAAGAAAATTCCTCAAGGTCAAAAAGCCTGCTTTGAATATTTAGATAAGTTCAAATATCCGCATTTGGCAGAATCTAAGCTGGTTAAATGGATTGAACCTTCATAAATATCAGCCATGGTTACTGCTCATCAGCTAAAATGAAGCATATTTCCATTAAGAGCAGAAAGATGACCGTGGCTGAAGCATTTTTAGCAATCCAAAATTGTTATTTTAACTATGAATTTGAGGAACTGAATTTAGCGGATGACTTCCCAGAAGAGTTGCCTGTTTCTCTACGTGGAATTATGTACAGACATGAGATTCAATATCCCGATGCCACCTATTATATTTATTACAGCGAGATATTGACGGGTAATGAATTGCAAAAAATGAAAGATGATTGGCAGCGATATTGCCCACTTCCATAATTTAAAATAAGAAAATATAAAATCTAAGTCTTTAATTCCAGCAAATAAAAAAGCTCACTTTAGTGGTAATGCCAGTCAGTTAAGAGATTGACTGGCATTTTTTTGGGTATTTCTGTGGTTTCCCTTTCACAACTCGTGGGTAGTTTCTACTTCTTTTTTTCGGTAAAACATACCTTTTAGATTTTTCCATT
>NZ_VPDL01000004.1:0-141534 GCF_013417705.1 Acinetobacter sp. YH12235
CTCATGAAATACGGTATTCTGATGTGACAAAACCTGAATCCTGGTCGTTAAAGTGTTTGTTTGCACTCATATTTTAACTGTTAGGACTCAGGTTTTTTTATTTAAAGCAAACTATGGGACAGCAGTGACCATTAGGTCCCTCTTTTCTAGAATTCACGCGTATAACATTAAATTAATAAGGCAATACAACTCCTTCATCCACGTAGCAACGTAGCAGTTCTCTACATAAACTATTACTGTTCTCTACAAGTCGTATTCACCCCAATATTGATGCAGTTATAAGTAGCCTTCTGTCTATTGAGTGTTGGGAAACTTTGGACAGGCATGTTATTACTGAAATTTTTATACATTTCTGCCTGTTGATTATAGCTATTAGCAACTCCATTACTTACCTCGGTAATTGCATTAAATAAAGCAGTCCAGCCCTCTTGAGCCTTTTGTTGCTGTGCTAATCTCAATTGCTCTGCCTGTTGAGCTTGAAGTTGTTGGTTAGCTATATATTGTTGTACATCCGCTAATCGTTTTTGCTTTTGCTGATTTACAAATTCCTTTCCTTGCTCGATTTGATTTTTAAAGACTCCTAAGGATTTATAAGGAGAACAAATTGCAAAATAATTATCTTTTCCAACCTCTTTAATGTAGTTAGAAGAAGTACAAGTTAAATTGATATAAGTATTAACCTTTGTTTCAGCATCCAAAGTCTTTTTTAAATCGAAATCATTAGGATTACTAAATTTGTTATCGAGGTAGAAAATTTTATTTGTAACAAAATCCTGTAAATTCTGAGAAGGATTCACTAAAACTGGAGAATTCGAACTTAAATCAACAAAGTTTTTTCTACCATCATTAAATGATTCAAATGTATATAGTTTCTTCTTCTGCATTTGCACTACTAATTGCTGTTTTAGCAAAGGATCGGAAGTATAACTTTGTTCCGTTACATTCAATCCACCTACACTTGCATAGAATCTTCCTTGTGCGCCTGCATCATCGAAAGACATTTTTTCATACATTTCCTTATGATCGTAGTCATGAAAAATAATGCTTTTTTTAAACACATTGTTATTATCTAACATACCTTGGAAGAGTAGTCTATTTTTAGGTGAATTTTCCAAGTCACCTATTTGGAACATTTTATTAACTTTATCAAATTGATAAAAATATTGGGGTCGCTTTTCCCCCCCTTTATATTCTCCAATAGCTTCAACGTAGGTTTGTTTACCAATAGAAAACTCTCTTCCTAACCCTATTGCGTAACCATCTTTACACTCACCATCCCAATAAAACCTCACAGTAGGATCATTTTTTTTAAATAATGGAGATGCATATATTTTACACTTAGCCTTTTGAGTATCAGCCCAAGTTTCATTTTCTATTTGAGGTTGAGGAAGGCTAGCTTGAGATTTGTTCTGTGTATCTTCATCCAAGTATCTCTGAAATTCTGAAGGAGACATGGATTTATATGGTTGATTTCTTAAAGGAGCAGAAGAACTGCAACCATACAATGAAAAAAGAACAATAGCCCCGATAGAAATATTTCTAAGCATTTTTATAGTGTCCTATTCACTAAAAATAATAAAAAGTATACATAATGAAATTATAAAAATACTTTTTAGAAAGTATAAGTTTATACATTCCGTTATTCTTGATTTTTTTAAAAAAACTGGGTTTTTCCACCAATTTAATATCCATTTAACATAATGGCGATTATGCAAAATTTAGTTGTAAGCTAAAAATAGAAATGTCCGCTTTTAGAATACGCAACTAAGCGCATAAATATACAGCGTATAAAAAATCGCAGCCTAAGCTGCGATTTTTAACCATATTTAAATGATTTAGCTTATTATACGGATGCTTTTAACTGTGCAGCTGCACGGCCATCGAGCAACTTGCAACCTGTCTGTTGCTGAAGTTCCTCAAAACTCAAGCCATCGACCATTTCTAGCACCCAAGCCTGATTATCTTTGAGTTCAATAATACACAAATCGGTATAAATGCGGTCAACGCAGTTTTTACCGGTAATCGGATAAGTCAGCTCTTCCACAATCCGTGGTTCGCCATTTTTAGTGACATGTTCCATGCAAACATAGACACAACGAGCACCAACCGCCAGATCCATCGCCCCACCCACCGCTGGAACCGCATCCAGTGCACCGGTATGCCAGTTAGCGAGATCACCGTTCACAGCAACCTGAAAGGCGCCCATAATACAGAAATCTAAATGGCCGCCACGCATAATATCGAAGGAATCTGCAGAGTTCATAAAACTGCCGCCATCCAGCATGCTGACTAGTTCTTTACCGGCATTAATCAGATCATCATCAGCTTGATCAGGATCAGTTAAAGCGGTAAAACCCAGAACGCCATTTTCGGAATGCAGGATAATATCCTGTTCAGGCTTTAAATAACCGGCAACGCGTGTTGGTAAGCCAATGCCTAAATTCACATAAGAACCGGTCGGAATATCCTGTGCAACTTTTTCTACAATCTGTTCGCGTGTACGTTTTTGAATTGTCATTATTTGATATCTCCTACCTTCACCACATGCTGCACAAAAATACCCGGCGTTACGATAATCTCTGGATCAAGCTCGCCTAGCTCTACAATTTCATGCACTTGGGCAATTGTTGTTCTGGCTGCTTTTGCCATTAACGGGCCAAAGTTTCGGGCTGCTTTACGGTAGGTTAAATTGCCCCATTGATCAGCCTGATTGCCATAAACCAAGGCATAGTCTGCATGAATTGGATATTCCAGCACATAGTCCTTGCCATTGATATGGCGGGTTTCTTTGCCTTCAGCAATCTTGGTGCCGTAACCTGTAGGCGTAAAAATAGCGCCCAGACCTGCACCCGCTGCCTGGATACGGCAAGCCAAGTTGCCTTGTGGTACCAACTCTAGTTCAACCTTTCCAGCTTTATACAGCTCTTCAAACACCTTGGAGTTATTGGCACGAGGAAATGAACAGATCATTTTTTTCACCAGTCCTGACAATAACAGGTTGGTTAGACCACGGTCACCAGAAGCTGCATTATTATTAATAATAGTCAGATCTTTAGGACCAATATCAATCAAAGCTTCAATCAGTTCGATTGGCTGTCCTGCCAGACCGAAGCCACTGGTCATAATATGTGCACCATCTGGAATCTGCTTCAGTATGGTTTCGATATCCTGTGTGATTTTATTCATTTAATTGCTTCCTAGCATCTTCCTGTCTTTATAAATGTTTGATTAATCAATTAGTCAGCTTTTTGTGGGTCAAATAAACGGTTTTTAATGAAAATCGCCGGGATCAGGCCACAAATAAAATAAGCCACACTCATGATGAGTAGACCTGTACCAATTGAGCCACCTTGCGCAAAATAACCGATAGTTAAAGGTGCCAATACTGCGCCTAGACGGCCAATGTTATAAGCGCCACCTGTTGCTGTACCACGGACTTTAGTAGAGAAACTTTCAGTCATATAAGTCGCATTAATGCCATATGGAATACCGTAAAGGAATCCGAAAAACAGCATTAGCCATAAGATATTGTCCGGTGTGTTACCAAAGACAATGATAGGAATAAAGATTGCGGTGCCCATGGTACCGAAAGCAAATACAGCACGACGACCAATTTTATCCGCAATAATGCCCGCGATCACTTTGGTACACATCATGATCAGGAAGGTCCCAATCATATAGGTAGTCATTTCTTTAAATTTGATACCTAAGTCTGATTCCAGATAAGCTGGTAACCAGTTACTTACGCCGTAATAACCAAACTGTAAGAATGCGGTGCTGAACGACCAGAGGATGAACATGCGACGGCTTAAAGCATCGGCAAAAATCATTTTAAACGTATTCTTCGGTTTTTCCTGCACTACGCCGCTGGCTTTGGCTGCCAATCTTTCTTGACGTGCCTTTAACCAGGCTTGTGGTTCTGGTACCAGGAAGAACATGCCAATCGCAAGAACAATCGGAACAATGGCAATATAGTAAAGGTAACGCCAGCCTAGCTCTGGAAGCAGCCATCCTGCAAGTACAGTGGCAACGACTGAACCAAGTGTCCAACCTGTCATTAAGGCAGCAAGTACTGTAGAACGATATTTTGTTGGCACATATTCTGCCATTAGAGTATTACAGGCAATATAGAGGGCACCTAAGCCAATTGCTGAAAAGAATCGCAACCATTTGAATTCTTCATAGCTTTGAGTGAAGCCCAGCCAGAAGGTTAATGAAGAGAATAAAGCGATCGCAACAACAATCACCCGCACTCGTCCGAAGCGGTCACAAGCCCAGCCACCAAAAAAGCCACCAATGGCCATACCAGCAAGTGTCCAGCTACCGAGTGCACCTGCCTGAATACTACTTAAAGAAAATTCTTGTTTGAGGCTGGTTAGACTGTAGGCTAATAGTGCAAGATCTGCACCATCTACCAATAATGCTAAAAATGAAAAGATAAAAGCCAGAATCCAGACCTTTTTCTTAGGCATATTTTCTTCTGGTAGAAGGTTTTGTTGTGAATTAAGCGTATTCATAATGTCCTTTACACTTTGCTGGCACTCCTGTGCCCTTTAGAAGTTTATGTTTCACCTAATTAATTAAATGAAACATAGAATGTTTAATTGATCTTTAATTCTGAATCTGACTAGATTTTTAAAATCCATCCCAGAACTGGATTGGCTGACTTCAATAGAAGTCAGCCAAAACAAACTAGCCAGCAATGCTGGCTAGAGGTTGATCTGCATTTAGTTGGAGAATGCAGCAATTCCTGTTTGAGCACGACCTAGAATTAGGGCATGTACATCATGGGTACCTTCATAAGTGTTGACCACTTCCAGGTTCACCAGATGACGTGCCACACCGAATTCATCAGAAATGCCGTTACCGCCCATCATGTCTCGCGCTAAACGGGCAATATCTAAGGCTTTACCACAGTTATTACGCTTGATCAGTGAAGTACCTTCTACTGAAGCAATGCCTTCGTCTTTCATACGGCCAAAACGTAAAGCCACTTGCAGACCCAACGCAATTTCAGTTTGCATATCCGCCAGTTTTTTCTGGATCAGCTGATTCGCAGCCAATGGACGACCGAACTGTTTACGGTCCATGGTGTATTGATGCGCTGTATGCCAGCAGAATTCAGCTGCACCCATCGCACCCCAGGCAATGCCATAACGCGCACTGTTCAGACAGGTAAATGGACCTTTTAGACCACGAATTTCCGGGAACGCATTTTCTTCTGGTACAAATACATTATCCATCACGATTTCGCCGGTGATCGAAGCACGTAGGCCAACCTTACCGTGAATCGCTGGTGCAGAAAGCCCTTCCCAGCCTTTTTCTAGAATAAAGCCACGAATATCACCGACATTGCCTTCAGGAGACACTTCTTTTGCCCAAACCACAAAGACATCAGCAATCGGACTGTTGGTAATCCACATTTTCGCGCCCGTCAGACGGTAACCACCATCCACCTTTTTCGCACGGGTAATCATGCTGCCCGGATCAGAACCATGATCTGGTTCAGTCAGGCCGAAACAGCCGATAAATTCACCAGTCGCCAGCTTTGGCAAATATTTCTGTTTCTGCTCTTCAGAACCAAATTCATTGATTGGCACCATCACTAGCGAGCTTTGTACGCTGGCCATTGAACGATAACCCGAATCCACACGTTCTACTTCACGTGCAATCAGACCATAGCTGACATAGTTTAGACCTGCGCCACCGTATTGCTCAGGAATGGTTGGGCCCAGCAGACCCAGCTCACCCATTTCACGAAAAATCGTTGGGTCAGTTTTTTCATGACGGAACTGTTCTAGTACGCGTGGCATCAGCTTGTCTTGACAGTACGCATGTGCGCTGTCACGGATCATGCGCTCTTCTTCAGTCAGTTGCTGTTCCAGTAAGAATGGATCTTGCCAGTCAAATCTAATTCTTGTGCTCATTTTAATATTTCCAATATTCTAAAATTTGCTGCTTAAGCGGTTGCTTGTTTAATCATTTCACGTGCAATGATGATTTGCTGGATTTGAGTAGTACCTTCATACAGACGGAACAAACGCACATCACGATAGAAACGTTCAATTGAATATTCACTGATATAGCCCGCGCCACCATGAATTTGCAGACAGCGATCCGCTACACGGCCACACATTTCAGTGGCAAACATTTTCGCGCATGAAGATTCAGTGGTTACATTCTTGCCTTCGTCACGCAGACGAGCAGCATCTAGAACCATACATTTCGCCGCATAAATCTCAGCTTTAGAGTCTGCCAGCATGCCTTGGATGAGCTGGAAATTCGCAATCGGTTGACCGAACTGCTTACGTTCCACTGCATAATTTAAAGCATCTTCCAGCATACGCTCTGCCATACCTACGCTATAGCCAGCAATGTGCAGACGGCCTTTATCCAGGACACGCATTGCAGTTTTAAAGCCAATGCCTTCAACACCACCGATCAACTGATCTTTATGAACTTTACAGTTGTCAAAAATCACGTCACAAGTGTATGAACCGTGTTGACCCATTTTTTTATCAATTTTGCCCAGACTTAGGCCCGGTGTATTCGCTTCTACCAGGAATGCAGAAATGCCGCTTGCACCTTTGATATCAGGATTGGTACGCGCCATCACCGTAAATGTTGTTGCACGCGGTGCATTGGTAATAAAACGTTTGGTACCGTTTAAAATATAGTAATCGCCATCTTTAACCGCGCTGGTTTTTAAAGATGCTGCATCTGAACCTGAATCTGGCTCAGTTAAACAGAATGAACCAATGATTTCACCAGTCGCATAACGTGGCAGGTATTTCTGTTTTTGCTCTTCTGTACCGTCAATCACGATCCCGCTTGAACCGATCCCGTTATTGGTCCCGATCAAAGAACGGAATGCAGCCGATGTACGGCCTAATTCCATTGCGACCAGAATTTCCTCTTCCATGGTGATACCTAAACCGCCGTATTCCTCTGGAATAGTTAGGCCAAACAGACCCAATTCTTTCATCTGCTCGACAATACGCTCAGGAATCGCGTTGCTTTCTTCAACTTCATGTTCTAAAGGGACTAGTTCATTTTTGACAAAGTTACGAATAGTCGAAAGAAGTTGCTCAAGCATTTCCGGATCGCGAATCATAGGGATCTCCATGTTATTTAGTTCATCTGGGTAAATTCCTTTACCCTTTAATTTTAGTTTCGTAATACGAAATAAATAATCATAAAAATTCATTTTGAGCAAGAAAAATTATTAAAAATTTTATTTTTTAAGCAAAAAAGCAAATTTTTCTAGCTTTAATTAAAAATTATAGTTAGAATTTTATTTCACAATGCGAAATTTTTTAGATTGTTAGTAGATTTAGAAAAGAGTTAGATGATCTGAATCAGATCATAATTGATTCTATAAAAGCGCAGCTAGATAAGAATGTTTCAATTAAATCGTGCTGATGATTCTCGTTTTGATTGGCTCCATTTTCCTGAAATTTTATCTGGCGAACTTTAAATTTTCTAAAGATACTTAAAGATCATTACAGGTCTCAAAAACCTGTAAATTCTGCATGGTTTTTAGCTGAATAGCGCTAATTGACTTAAATACAGATAAAATGAGCACTTTTTTATTTATTTTTATCATTAATAGAAGTGTTTTATTTTGTATCGTGAAATTTAATTGCTATCATATTTATTAATTTACCTTTAATTGCTCTGACCATGACAAAAAATAAAACTGGCGAAATACCTAATTTTGATGAGATCCGTTTAGATCCGATTTCACATATTCATAGAGAAAATAACCCACAATTTATCGCGTCTATTGCACGTGGTTTAGAAATCCTCAGATGTTTTTCCGCAACGAATCAATTACTGGGCAACCAGGAAATTGCACAACTCACTAATCTGCCAAAACCGACTGTTGCCCGGATCACCAGCACGTTGGTTTCTTTAGGTTATCTAAAACAGTTACCGAATACGACCAAATACCTGTTGGACGTTGGTGTATTGGCTCTGGGTTATGCGGCGCTCAGCAATATTTCGGCACGTACACAGGCTTATCCATTTATGGAAGAAATGTCACGTTATGCGCAAGCGCCTGTCGCCATGGCAACACGTGATCGTCTGAGCATGATTTATTTGGAAGTCGTTCACACAGAGTCTACTTTGACCATGCGTCGTCCAGTTGGCTCTACCCTGCCTATTCATAGTAGTGCGATGGGCCGTGCCTGTCTGGCTGCGATGGAAGTTAAAGAACGTGAATATCTGTTTGATGCGATCAAGAAAAGAAATGAAGATCAATGGCCAACCATTAAGCGTAATTTAGAACGTGCTATTCGTGATTATCAGGATTATGGCTATTGCTTATCTCTCGGTGATTGGGCCAAAGATGTGAACTCTGTCGCAGTACCTTTAATTCACCCTAAACATGGTATTTTGACCTTTAACTGCGGCGCGCCAACTTACCTGCTCAATCAGGAAAAACTGGAAAATGAAATCGGTCCTCGTCTGATTCATATGGTTAATAACATTTCCCTGACTTTAAATAATATTTAAGCTGTTATTTAAGATTTAAATGGGCGGCAATGATCGCCCTTTATTTTTTCTTTTTTAAATTACTTCTAAAATTTTAGAGCAATAGAAAAATAGCCCATTCTAAGATGGGCTATTTTTTAAAGATTTAAAGACCAGCAAACTTGGCTCGCGCTGTATGCAGTTTCTTATAGCTATCAATTAAACGCAGATGACGATCCAGACCTTCAAGCTGCATATTGGTTTCAGCTAAACCGTAGAAACGTACTGTACCTTCTACTGAACCGAGGACTGCATCCATACGGGCATCGCCAAACATACGGCGGAAGTTGTGTTCATAGTCTTCCAATTCCATTTCATCATCCAGAATGACTTCAAGCACTACATTCATGCATTGATAGAACAGGCCACGTTCAACCGTGTTGGTATTGTATTGCAGGAACTGTTCGACCAAATCTTTAGCTTCTTCAAATTGTTGTAGAGCCAGATAGATCAGGAGTTTCAGTTCTAGAATGGTCAGCTGACCCCATTCGGTATTTTCGTCAAATTCAATCCCGATCAAGGTACGGATTTCGGTGTAATCATCTTCATCTGCTTCTTCCAGACGTTCAACCAGAGCTCCCAGCTGTTCATCATCCAGACGATGCAGGTTCAGGATATCTTCACGATATAAAAGCGCCTTATTAGTGTTATCCCAAACTAGATCTTCCACCAGATAAATTTCAGAATAACCCGGCACCAGAATACGACAAGCAGTTGCACCTAAATGCTGATAGACCGCCATATAAACCTCGTGGCCCATCTCTTCCAGAATGGTAAACAATTCCTGCGCTTCATCGGCATTTGAGTTTTGACCATTATTGGTGAAATCCCACTCGACAAAATCATAGTCAGATTTTGCGCTGAAGAAACGCCAAGATACGACACCACTTGAGTCAATAAAGTGCTCAACGAAGTTATTTGGCTCAGTGACTGCATTTGAACTGAAGGTTGGTTTTGGCAGATCATTCAGGCCTTCAAAACTACGGCCTTGTAACAGCTCAGTCAGACTACGCTCTAAAGCGACTTCAAGGTTAGGATGGGCACCAAATGAAGCAAATACACCACCCGTACGCGGGTTCATCAAGGTCACGCACATCACCGGGAACTGACCGCCTAAAGAAGCATCTTTGACCAGTACTGGAAAGCCTTGCTCTTCTAAGCCTTTAATGCCTTCAACAATCTTTGGATATTTTGCCAATACGTGTTCAGGGACATCTGGAAGTGCCAGCTCACCTTCCAGAATTTCGCGTTTAACCGCACGTTCAAAAATTTCAGACAGGCATTGTACTTGAGCTTCAGCCAAAGTATTGCCCGCACTCATACCATTACTGAGGTACAGATTTTCAATCAGATTCGATGGGAAATATACAGTTTCACCATCAGACTGACGTACAAATGGCAATGAACAGATACCGCGTGCTTTATTGCCCGAGTTGGTGTCATACAGATGAGTACCTAGTAACTCATCTTCAGGATCATAAATTTCACGGGTATGTTCATCTAAAACTTCTTCTGGCAATTCACCATTTGGACCTGGTTGGAACCATTTTTCATCCGGATAATGCACAAATTCTGCATTGGCAATATCTTCACCCCAGAACTGGTCGTTATAGAAGAAGTTACAGTTCAGACGCTCGATGAATTCACCCAGTGCAGATGCCAGCGCACTTTCCTTGGTTGAACCTTTACCATTGGTAAAGCACATCGGTGACTGAGCATCACGAATATGCAGTGACCAGACATTCGGTACAATGTTACGCCAAGACGCAATTTCAATTTTCATGCCGAGGCCTGCCAGAATCGCAGACATATTGGCAATAGTTTCTTCGAGTGGTAAGTCTTTACCCGGAATACAGGTTAGGCTGTCTGAAGCCAGATTTGGCATCAACAAAGCCTGCGCATCGGCATCAATGCTTTCAACTTCTTCTATGACAAATTCAGGACCGGTTTGAATGACTTTTTTGACGGTACAACGGTCGATCGAACGCAAAATCCCCTGACGGTCTTTTTCAGAGATATCAGCCGGTAGCTCGACCTGAATTTTAAAAATCTGTTTGTAGCGGTTTTCAGGATCGACGATATTGTTTTGGGACAGACGGATATTGTCGGTTGGAATGTCACGCGCTGCACAATAAACTTTAACAAAATAAGCTGCACACAACGCAGAAGATGCCAGAAAATAATCAAATGGGCCGGGTGCCGAACCATCACCTTTATAGCGGATCGGCTGATCGGCGATTACCGTGAAGTCATCGAACTTGGCTTCCTGACGAAGATTATCGAGATAATTGACCTTAATTTCCATGTGGATACCTAAATATTCTTATGTGCCACCACGGACAGATAAGATGCTAAATCTGAATATACAAGCCGAATCACGGAGGAGAATTTGACTCAAAAATAAAAATAACCCGGGTTAAACCTTCAACCAGTTAGTTTCAGGATAAGCTCGAGTAAGAATGGGCGCTATTATAGAATCATTTTATGAAATTGATAATGTTTGCTCGAATTTCCTGCAGATTTATCAAAATATCTGTTAATTAAATATTCAGGAAATCTGGCTTTAAGCCGGGAACAGGCTGTTTTTATTGATACTTGCTGTTCCCGACTGGATTTTATGGACTGCGAAATGCGTTTTTTAAATCAGATCAAGATCCAAATTAAAAATCATAGCCAATACCAAACACAGCGAGATCGCGCTGTTTATCACCAAAACGGTCGTAACCACCGAAGATATAATCACCAGACAAGGTCAACTTTGGCGCAACTTCATAACTCAATCCAGCAGTTGCATAACGGAAAGCATGCTGTTTGGTAGTGTTGCCCAGCTCATTACCTTCATATTTGCCTTCATCATTAAAATAACCACCCGCTGCACCGACATGCGCACCCAGCTTATCATTAATCTGATGGGTTAAATCCAAGGTATAAAAAGTATCACCCTGATTGGCATAGGCCACATCATATAAATAGGTCGATACACCCGCTGTAACACTGGTCTTGTCGTTTAGTGCACGACTTACATTCAGACCTAATTCATTTGAAGTCGTATGGCTGCCACCCGGATAATAATAGGTTGCATCCCAGAAATTCCAGTCGTAGTTTTCACTGCTATAGTTATAGCCCACGATAAAATCATGTTCGACTTTATCGCGACGATGTGACTTCTTGCCTTCCAGTTCCGGATAGGAATAACCTAAGGTTGAGCCCCAGTAACCGACATAAAAATTACCATAAGCCAGATTCAGCGCTGCCTGTAAAGCAACGTCATCATTTTCTGGTGCATTGGTCAGACCACGAGAGATGTATTTAGAAACTACACTGATGTTTCCACTGGTTTCAATTTTTTTTGCTTCCGCATCATCTGTAAAACAATAAACACTAGAAACAGCAGCACAGCCGAAAAGGACTGTTTGTTTGAAAATTCTCATAAAATATAAATTATATTAAGCAAAGAATGGATAACACTGAAACCAATTACAGCCCTATCCAGCTTTGGGTAAAAATAAATTCCGCTATATTCCTTGATGCAACAAGCAACAGGAATATAGCCATGACTTAAGCGCGTGGGGCCCGGTAGAAAGGCGCTGTAGAAGCAGGTAATGCCTGCTTGCCACGGATATGATCTGCAAGCTTTTCAGCCATCATGATCGTGGTTGCATTGAGGTTACCTGTAATAATGAGCGGCATAATTGAAGCATCGATGACACGCAGGCCTTGCATCTCATGCACACGCCCATAACCATCGACAACTGCCATATCATCCTCACCCATTTTACAGCTACAGGACGGATGATACGCTGTTTCTGCATGATTACGAACAAATTCATCAATTTCTGCATCAGTTTGCAGATTTTTGCCCGGGCTGATCTCTTCACCACGATATGGATCCAGGGCGGGCTGATGCATAATTTCACGGGTAATACGGATAGCATCACGGAATTCGCGCCAGTCCTGTTCAGTGCTCATATAGTTGAACAGAATGCTTGGATGTTCAAACGGATCTTTGGATTTCAGGCGAACCCGACCACGAGATGGTGAACGCATGGAACCGACATGAGCCTGGAAGCCGTGTTCATGAATAGCATTGGTCCCATTATAGTTAATCGCCACTGGCAGGAAGTGATACTGGATGTTTGGCCATTCGAACTCATCCGAAGAACGGATAAAGCCCCCGGCTTCAAACTGGTTGCTGGCACCAATGCCTTTGCCTAGGAATAACCATTCTGCGCCAATCATGGGCTGGTTATACCATTTCAATGCCGGATATAAGCTGACCGGTTTTTTGCACTTATATTGTAAGTACATTTCCAGATGGTCTTGCAGGTTTTCACCCACACCCGGCAGATCCTGAACCACGGGAATATCCAGACTTTTTAATAATTCAGCCGGACCTACACCAGAGCGTTGCAGGATTTGTGGAGATGCAATTGCACCTGCACATAGTAGAACTTCACGATCTGCAAAGACCTGAATCGGCTGTAAGGTATTTTGACCTTCAAAATATTCTACGCCAATCGCCTGATTACGGTTAAACAGAATTCGGTTGGTCATGGCATGGGTAATAATGGTGAGATTATCCCGGCCTTTGGCCATATCCAGATAACCACGTGCCGTACTGGAGCGACGACCTTGTGGTGTCACAGTACGATCCATTGGCCCGAAGCCTTCCTGTTGGTAGCCATTCAAGTCATCGGTACGTGGATAACCGGCTTGAACCCCAGCTTCGACCATGGCATGAAACAGCTCATTATTACCATTCTTAGGCGTTGCAACTGAAACCGGACCTGAATCGCCATGATAGTCATTGCCGCCAATATCGCGGGTTTCAGCTTTTTTATAATAGGGTAGACACTGCGCATAGTTCCAGTGTTCCAGACCTTTAAAGCTAGCCCACTGTTCCAGATCCATAGCATTACCACGGATATAGCACATGCCATTAATCAGTGAAGATCCGCCCAGACCTTTACCACGGCCGCATTCCATACGGCGATTGTTCATGTGGGGTTCTGGATCGGTCAGATAGGCCCAGTTATAACGGCGTCCTTGTAAAGGATAAGCTAAAGCAGCCGGCATCTGGGTTCTAAAATCCAGACGATAGTCCGGGCCACCTGCCTCAAGTAATAGCACCTTAGTATCTGGATCTTCAGTTAAACGCGCTGCCAGAACATTACCCGCAGAGCCCGCACCGATAATAATATAGTCGTAATTCATCAAATCCCCCTTATGCGCTAAATACAGACTGGAAAGGACTGAGTTCGACCTGAACCGATTTGGTCTGGGTGTAGTGCTGCAAAGTGACTAGACCATTTTCACGTCCGACACCGGAATGCTTATAGCCACCGACCGGCATTTCTGCAGGTGATTCACCCCAGGTATTAATCCAGCAGATACCTGCTTCTACCTGATGAATAATTCGGTGTGCACGGGCCAAGTCTGGTGTGACGACACCTGCGGCCAGACCATAATCGGTGTCATTGGCACGACGAATGGCTTCTTGCTCGGTGTCATAACTCAGGATACTCATGACAGGACCGAAGATTTCTTCACGCACAATGGTCATGTCATCGCGGCAGTCGGTAAATACGGTTGGCAGGACATAAGCCCCTTGGGCAAACTGTTCATCTTCGGCACGGCCGCCGCCACACAATAAGCGCGCCCCTTCTATCTTGCCTTTTTCGATATAGCCCAGCACTTTTTCCATATGCTCAAAGCTGGACACTGGGCCGAAATTGGTTTCAGGATCGAGAGGATCACCCATACGGATATGTTCAACACGCTGCAAAATCTTTTCTTCAAATGCTGCTTTCAATGCCAAAGGTACAAAAACACGAGTACCGTTGGTACAGACCTGACCAGAGCTATAGAAGTTGGCCATCATGGCAATATCAGCCGCTAGATCCAGATCGGCATCTTCACAGATAATCAGCGGAGACTTACCGCCCAGCTCCATAGTGACTTCTTTCAAACTAGAATTGGCAGCTTGCGCCATAACTTTTTTGCCGGTAGAAACGCCACCAGTGAATGACACTTTGGCAATATCGGGATGCGAAGTCAGATAACCCCCAATTTCACCACTACCAGTCACCACATTAAATACACCATGCGGTACACCGGCTTCAGTATAAATTTCTGCCAGTTTCAACGCAGTTAAAGGTGTGACTTCACTGGCTTTGAAAATCATGGCATTGCCTGCAGCGAGTGCCGGTGCAGATTTCCATAAAGCGATCTGAATTGGATAATTCCATGCGCCAATTCCAGCGACGACACCCAAAGGTTCACGGCGGGTATAGACAAAGGAACTGCTTCTCAGCGGGATTTGCTGGCCTTCAAGAACCGGTAGAATCCCCGCATAATATTCGAGTACATCTGCACCTGTCGTAATATCAACAGTCGATGTTTCACTAAAGGCTTTACCGCTGTCCAGGCTTTCTAATTTTGCCAGCTCATCATTACGTTCTCTTAAAATGGCGACTGCCTTATTCAAGATGCGCGAACGTTGAATCGCGGTCATTTCTGCCCAGACTTTTTGCCCTTGTTGTGCAGATTCAACCGCACGATCGATATCATTTTTTGAACAGACCTGCACTTCAGCCAGGACTTCGCCTGTTGCAGGGTTAATAGTTTGAAACGTGCTATTGGACGTTGCATCGACATATTGTCCATGGATATAAGGACGTTGCAGTTTGAATGTTGTCAATGGAATTCCCTCGCAGATTGTTTATTTGAGTTGTTGCCGGATATATTCACTACACAGTTCAATCGGCAGTTCTGGATCAATTTCGCCACTTACTAAAGCACCTCTTAGCCAGAATCCATCAATGAGTGCAGCCAGACCTTGTGCTGCCTTCTCAGCTTGATCCTTACTCAGCTTTTTCATGAATTCATATTTAAGATTGGAATGTAAGCGGTAATGGTTTATTTGCTGTAAACGATGTAAATCAGGCTGGTGCAGACTGCTGGCCCAAAAAGCCAACCACACCTTCATGGCCGCTTTATCCGTTTGTGGAGCAGTAAAATTGCCACGCACAATCGCCAGTAAGCGTTGTTCAGGGGCGTCATTCACCTGTGACTTGATTTCAGCAACAGATTTACCCAATTGCTGCAATAAGTAACGCATTGTGGCTTCAATTAACCCATTTTTACCTTGAAAATAATGACTTATGATGCCGGTTGAGACACCTGCCCTCTGAGCAATCTGACTAATTGAAGCTTCTGCAAAACCTAGCTCATTCACTGCAGCTAAGGTGGCATCGATCAGTTGCTGACGACGGATCGGTTGCATACCAACTTTTGGCATAGGACTAACCTGAATAACGGATGTAACAATAAAAAATCACTCTGCTAAAGCAAATAGCTGAATAATGTAACAATTCATAAACTCTTTTTTAATTGAACGTTCAATTAATAAAAATTATAGTGCCAGCTCACCCTTGATGTACAGCGCAGTTTGTTTTGGATTTGCAAAAGTTTGTAATTCACGAAAACAAGGAAGCTTTAGGGCCAGTTTTTGCTTTTAAATCACACTGCACTGTAGATCATCCGGCAACAAAAACGATGGTCAGAGATTTATGCAAAAGAAAAACGAAGAGGTGCAAGATAGTCTGAATAAGGTAGTCTTTTATTGTTCGGCGACGCTTATTCTGCTGTTTTCTATCATCACGATTTTATTTAATGAACAAGCCAATCTAGTCATTATTAATATTTTAAACTGGGTCAGTAGTACCTTTAGCTGGTATTACCTGCTGGCGGCAACGCTGTATCTGGTTTTTATTGTCTTTATCGCCTGCTCACGTTATGGCGAAATCAAGCTTGGTCCCAAACATTCTAAACCCGAATTCAGCCTGCTGAGCTGGTCGGCCATGCTGTTCTCAGCCGGGATCGGGATTGACTTGATGTTCTTCTCGGTCGCTGAACCCCTGTCGCACTATATGAGTCCACCAGTCGGTGAAGCTGAAACCTTTGAAGCCGCGCGTCAGTCCATGGTCTGGACCCTGTTTCACTATGGTCTGACTGGCTGGAGCATGTACGCGCTGATTGGGGTTGCGTTGGGATATTTCAGTTATCGCTATAATTTACCACTGACAATTCGCTCTGCGCTTTATCCTATATTTGGAAAAAGAATTAATGGCCCGATCGGCCATACGGTGGATACTGCTGCGGTACTCGGTACGATTTTCGGTATTGCCACAACCTGCGGTATTGGTGTGGTTCAGCTAAATTACGGTCTGCATGTCCTGTTTGGCTTGCCGGAAAATATCTGGATTCAAACTGCATTAATTGGTGTTGCAGTCATTATTACTATTATTTCCGTCACTGCGGGTGTCAATAAAGGTATTCGGGTTCTGTCTGAAATTAATATCTATGTATCAATCGGGTTGCTGCTCTTTATTCTCTTTATGGGAAATACCGAGTTTTTATTAGCGGCTCTAATTCAGAATTTTGGTGATTATCTCAGCCAGTTCCCGAAACTCTCTTTAAGCAGTTTTCCTTTTGAGCAGCCTAAAGAATGGATGAATAGCTGGACCCTGTTCTTCTGGGCATGGTGGATTGCTTGGTCGCCGTTTGTAGGTCTGTTCCTGGCACGTATTTCCCGTGGTCGTACTATTCGTGAATTTGTCACCGGGACTTTGGTTATTCCTCTGTTATTTACCCTCACTTGGTTGTCTATTTTCGGTAACAGTGCTTTATACAGCGTGATTTTTGATGGTAATACTCAGCTTGCGACAACTGTTTTAGAAAATCCGGCACATGGTTTTTATGACCTGCTGGCACAGTATCCAGGTTTCACATTTCTCGCAGGTGTCGCCACCATTACAGGTTTGCTGTTCTATGTGACTTCAGCGGATTCAGGGGCATTGGTATTGGGGAACTTCACCACTAAATTCACTAATATTGAGCATGATTCACCGCGCTGGCTCAGTGTGTTCTGGGCGATTGCGATTGGCCTGTTGACGCTAGCTATGCTAATGGCTAACGGTGTGACAGCATTGCAAAACACCACCATTATTATGGGCTTACCTTTTAGTTTCGTGATCTTCTTTGTCATGGCCGGTTTGTATAAATCCTTGCGGCTTGAGGATTTCCGTCAGGCCAGTACCAGTCTGAATGCTGCACCAGTCGTCGGTAATGTTGACATCTTTAACTGGAAGAAACGTCTGAGCCGGGTGATGTTGCATCCAAGCCTTTCACAGACTCGCGCCATGCTGGATGACGTCTGCAAGCCGGCCATTGAGGCAGTTGCGACTGAGTTAACCGATAAGGGTATTCAAGTGAATATTCAGGAAAAATCGCTTGAGGAAGAACCTGAACTGTATCATCTGGATCTCACCATTCAGCTGGATGAAGAAGAAAACTTTGTCTATCAAATCTGGCCAGTACGTTATGCCACACCGAACTTTAGTTCACGGGGTAAACGGACTAAACGCTATTACTATCGTCTGGAAAGTTACCTGTTTGAAGGATCTCAGGGCAATGATCTGGTCGGTTACAGCAAGGAACAAGTTATTAACGACATTCTGGATAAATATGAACGTCATATGATGTATCTGCACATCAACCGGATCAGTCCGGGTAAACGTCCACTTTTCCCGGATCGTGAAATCTAGGATCACTCAACTACGGAAGGATTGAATGATGTCAGCAAGTTTAAATGCCTTTGCCCTGTTTTTTTCGTTACTCAATCCATTTTTGATGAGTATCTATATGCTCGGAATTATTCGTAATTCCGAAGCAAAGGTCTTCAATATGGCATTGATTCAGGGCAGCCTGATCAGCTTTATTGTTTTCATCATTTTTGCGAAAACTGGCGAAGCCTTCTTCAATGAAGTGCTACATGCTCGCTTTGAATCCTTCCAGATTTTTGGTGGTCTGATTTTTCTGGTGATTGGTTATCGCTATGTCTTTGAAGGTGCGGATACCATTGGGGTGATGCGGGGTGCGCCGAATCATCTGGCGGGTACGATTGCCATGCCTTTTATGATCGGTCCCGGCACCATTTCAGCTTCAGTTATTACCGGTGTACAGCTCAGTTTAATGCAAACCATTCTGGTGATTTTCTTTACCCTGTTTCTGACCTGTAGCTTGCTAATTCTGATGAAATACCTGCATGATCATTTACAGCATAAATATTCCAACTACATTGACCTGTATGTCGATATTGTCGGTCGTGTTGCAGCACTGTTAATCGGAACCATCGCCATTGATATGATTGTGACAGGTGTCAGTGGAATTCTGGAAGGCTAGTTTTATATAAGCTGACAATAAAAAAAGCGGGCAAAAATGCCCGCTTTTTTATGAAGTGATGATTTTAAAATTTAAACGACACGCCTGCATAAGTCGAGAAGCCTTCACCCGGTGAAGATCGTGCTAGATCTGCACCTTTGTCGTCATAGCCTGGAATTAACACTGCTGCATATTTTTCATCGGTGATGTTCTTGAAGTTAACCCAGGCACTCCATGACTGATCTTCTGGCGCATATCCCAGATCAATACCCCAAATCTGATAGTCATCACTGAAGCGGCTATTGGCATAATCATGTGCCATCTTCGATGCATATTCTGTATTTAGACCCACATAAAGACCGTTATTCAAGGCATAACTGAGCTGTGCCTGATAAAGGTGTTTTGGAATTCCCGGTAACTGGTTTTTGCCAAATAAAGGATCGTTTTTATACTGGAAATCACTCAAGGTATAAGCCTGTCGTAGGCGAAGTTCACCCTGCTGTGATGCATACAATGGTGTATCCAGACTGAGTTCTACACCTTGATGAAGGGTGGGAGTTGCATTGGATTCTACAGCAATTGGTTCAGAAGGTCGTTCCGATCCATCCTCATAGGTTTTGATCAACTCTGAGGTTAATAACTCGTTTTTAACTTTGGAATAATAGTAGCTCAGTGCCCAATCACCCCAGGCTGACTGACCCCGGCCACCCAGTTCTAAAGTATTTGCAGTTTGCGTGTCCAGATAAATAGGTTCACGTACCCGCCCTGAAGCGACACCAGTGTCAAAATAGTATGGCGAAGACCATGCCATCGCCCATGGATGTGCCGGTTCAATACTACGGCTTAAATTGGCAAACCATTGTAGTGTTTCATTTGGCTGATAAGTCAGGCCAATACGCGGGGCGAAATTCCATTCATAGCGGCTAACTTCAGGACTAGCCACAGGATAAGTCACTTCACTCTCACGGTGGGTATAGGCTGCTGCCAATCCTAGATCAAGCTTAAACTGATCATTCAACTGAGTTTCCTGATCAAATTGCAGCACATTGTCTGAACCACGATAGGTATAACGGCGTGTTACGGTATCTGCCGGATAAAGCGTGCCATCAATTGTAGTATCGCGTCGAATTGTTTCGGTTACACCACTATTCGGACGGTGCGTGGTACTTCGAAAAGCAACTTTTCCTTGATGTTCAAGACCGAATAACTGATAAGGTTTCTCATACTGAACCCGCGCACTAATATCCTCATAATCGACATTGGTACGATAACTACTTTCACGTAGATCCAATGGATAATGGTGATAAGCCAGACTACCGGTCAGTTTGGCATCATCCTGCAAGTTCCAAGTGGTAGTATTTGCCAGCCAGGTACTGCCCGGTTGAATCCGCTTGGCATCTACAGCCAGATTAAAATCATTGGCTGCTTCAGGATTATTCTTGAGCTGTTCCTGGGTAATGCGCCCTGGCGTTAAATGTTTGCTTTCACGGTAACGGGCATAAAAGCGGGTCTCAATATCTGGACTGATCTGATAACCCAGATTAAAAGCTAGACCTTTACCATCACCTTCGGCATGATCCTGAATCCCATCAAACTGTGAACCCGTTACTGTCAGATAATAATCTAACTTATCGAGTTGTCGGCCAGTACTAAACTGGTATTTCTGATAGCCATGGCTACCCGTTTCATATTTTAATTCAGAGCCATTCTGCTCTGCACCAGTCTTACTTTTATAATTAACTGTTCCACCTAAGGATAATCCGCCCTGTTTTAAACCATTGGCACCACGGTACACCTCAACATGATCAATCCACCATGGTTCAAGCAGTTCATAAGCTGTACCACCCGGTCCGGTAAAGGGAATATCATCGATCATGACATAAGTTCCGGATGCATGTGCACCAGAAGTACGGTTAATGCCAGAACCACGGATAGAAATTTTGGCTCCTTCATTGCCCGGCGATTGGGCATAAATGCCGGGCTGGAGACGGAAGACGTCAGCAATGGTTCCCAGACGCTGATGTTCGAGCTGCTGATCTGAAATAAAATTGGTTCCTCCCGAAACGCTGGCAAGTTCGGCCGCAGTCTGTTGCTGGGAATTTGTATTTTGCTCAGTGGTCACCACAATAGTTTCCAGTTGCTGAACACTATCCTGTGCTAGCGTAGTTTCAGCATAAAGATGGCCTGAAAATGCCGACAGTATCATCAGGCTAAGCGGATTTTTCTTGAGAGGGATTTTTGTCATATTCATGGCGAATTTATACAATCCTGTATAAGTGATCCTGATCTGCTTTAGGACTTGGCTTAAAAATTTAAGCTGTAGCATAAATGAAGCATGCAAAATTAAGCAGATATTTTCTGCCAAAATATCTGACTGGTGCGGCAATATTTTTAATTTTTTCTATACAAAAAATCTGTCAGTACTTTACAAGATCACAGACAGATTCATACAAGTTCTGACATCTAATTTATTAAGTATTTGTAATTTATAGATATGTATTTTTTTCTTGTAACCATCTAATTCGAGTTGGCAAAAAGTGATTTAAATTAAAAATTTTGAAGATATAAACAATATTCTGATTCATCAAGATCAGTTTAATAGACAGGTTTCTAGACCAAAATCTTAGTCATAACTAGAAAATAGAATTCTTATTTTTTGAACTATGGCTTATAGATTTCAGCCCAAAAAAGAAACCCTCCTGCTGGAGAGTTTCTTCATGTATTCTGGCTATTATTTTATTTAGAGGCATTTTCGATTACTTGTGCTTGTAATGGTACAGCTTGCTGGGTTTCAGCTGATTTTTTCTTGGTTTTCATTTCTGCCACTTTGGCCAGAGTTTTCTCGGTAAAACGTAAACCGCCATCTTCTGCCATCACATTACCCGCCATCAAAAGACTGCTCATTACTACTAGCAGGGATGGTATAAGTTGTAATTTCATGTCTATTCCACCTTTTTATTTTATAGTGGATTAAAAATAAGCAATTATTATTCCAATATTTTTATCTATATTTGATTTTTTTATTTTTCCCGATCATCTTGATGAAATTAAAATTGATCTAAGCGATAAATTTTATATTCTTTATTGTCTTAAAATTCCTTATTTTAGTGCGATTATTTTGGTTACGCCTCATTTTAGTCAGAGTAATTTAGTCTCATCAGACTCTATACACTATTTTTATGACACTTTTAACCTGATCTCCTGATTTTTTGCACCAAATTGCATGGTATGTTTTTTGCATAAGTCCTCATAGATATTCCCCGATGTACTAGTTAAAAATCTTGCATGTCTAAATTACGAATTGCCCTGATTGATGATGATCCAGAACGCGCTGAATTTATTCAGGCTTCTTTACTTGCGCATGATTTTCATGTGGTGGCCTGTGTCATTCTGAATGACCTCAACATTGTTGATATCAAAAGCCTGCATGCCGATGTCATTCTGTTAAATATGGATCATCCTCATCGCGATATTATCGAAAGCTGCGTGAGTCAGTATGAATTACCTACGGTTCTATTTACCCAAAATTCCAACAAGGACACCATCAGAAATGCCATTGATGCCGGAGTCACGGCATATATTGTGGACGGGATTGATCCAACCAAACTGGAAAATATTCTGGAAATATCGATTGAACAATTCCAGAAACATAAAAAACTGTTACATGACCTGAAGGAAACTCAGGAAAAATTAAGTGATCGCAGGGATATTGATAAAGCCAAAGTCCTGCTGATCCAGCTGCATGGACTGAGCGAAGAAGAAGCATTTGCCCTGTTGCGCAAAAATGCCATGAGTCACCGGATTACCATTGGCGATATGGCAAGGCGCTTACTTGATGCACAAAAACTGTTATCCGGCCAATAAGGAGCATTCAATGACAACATTAGAAAAAACAGAACTCAATATTGGCTATATTCCACTGCTTGATTGTGTTGCCATTCTTTGGGCGGAGCGACAAGGTTATTTTACTGAACAGGGTTTAAAGGTAAACCTGATCCGTGAAGCCTCCTGGTCCAGCTTACGCGACCGTCTGGCCTATGGCTTTCTGGATGCTGCCCATTGCCTGTCTGCCATGCTTCCCGCGGCTGCTTTGGGCGCAGACCAGTTACAAGTCGCTTTGCAGACCCCATTAGTCCTCAGTATCAATCAGGCATTTATCAGCTTAAGACAGGATTTGTGTTATGAACTGGGCATTCAGCCTGAAGATAATGAACAGATCACGTCACAAAAGCTGGTCAGTGCCTTAAAGCAGCAACATAAAGTAGGTCTGGCTCATGTTTATAAATACTCCATTCATCATTACTGTTTAAGAGAATGGCTGGCTTTAACTGATGCGCAATATGCTAAAAATATATTGCTCAAGACCTCACCTCCCCCTTTGATGGTCAAAGGGATTGCAGCACAGATTTTTGATGGTTTTTGTGTGGGTGAACCTTGGAATATTCAGGCCAAGCTTGAAGGTTATAGCCTGATTGTCGCAGCAAGCCAAAATGTGATTCCTAAAGTGGCAGATAAAGTACTAGCAATAACTCAGGAATGGGGCGAGTTGCATCCACTGACTGTAGAGGCCTTAGTCGCAGCTGTAAATAAAGCCCAGATGGATTTAAAGCATGCTACGGATCTTTCTGAAGTCTGGGACATGCTGATGGATTATCAGATTATCCAGTTTGAATGTTCAGCTTCTCGACACGTTTATGACTTCCATAAGATTCAGAATATTATTCGTAACCTTGCAGGTGAAAGTGTTGAGCCTCAATTCACCGATTTTATCTGGCTATTAGAGCAGATGGAAAAATGGGAAAATATTGATCTGTCCGCAGATGATCAGCTACAGATTGCACAATCCTGTATTTATCAGCAAGAATCCACGACTGTATAAATTATAAATTTATAAACTTCCATAAAAAAAGACCCAGAATCGTTCTGGGTCTTTTTATTTACTGCTGATATTTAGCTGAGCGCTTGCTGCAAATCCAGTTGCATGAATTTTTGCAAGGACAATTTTCCAGCAATCATCTGATTGATGAATTGTGACATTTCATCATACAAGGTCTCATATAGTTGCGGCTCTAATGCCATATGTCTTAACTGGATTTGTAAATGCATCAACAGTTCCTGCTGCTCGCATTCACCCTGTTCCAGAGCATAGATATAACCTAACACTGCGCCTTTTAAAACCACATCAAACGGTAAACTATATTTAAGCAAGGTCGATAATGAACCCATAACCCGTTCATTGTGTTTCAGCTTTCTTAAGGGTTCACGCCCTACACGTGCACATGGGTCCTGATAAGCATAGGCACAGGATTCAGTAAAACTTTGTGCCAGATGTTCCAGATCTGAAGCATGCTTAGGAATCTGGTAACAGAGACCATGCTTCACCTGCGCTAAGGCCTGCTGCATGAATTTTCTGACCGCATGATCTGACATGGCCACGCCAATGGTCTGATGACCGCGCAGGCTGGCATACCAGGCCATCATCGCATGCACACCATTCCATAAGCGGTTTTTAATCAGCTGGATATTGGCAATATCATCTACCAGAATCATCTGGCGCATTTTAGCCAATAATGGACTGTTATTTTCCACATAGATTGGCATATCCGTTTCGGCATTAAACAGAATCAGATCCATTGACTGTAGAATATGACTTGGCTGAAAATTACGGCGCAGGTCTTCAATATATAAGCCCGCCTGATGTTCCTGCTCTGCATTCAGGGCTGTAGAATCATCCAGATCCACTACAGACAGATCTTCATCCAGCTGATACTGCTTGAACATGTTGTATTTGATACGCAGCTGACGATACAGTTTCTGGTCTGACAGCTTGGACACCATACGGTTCACCACTGTGTCACAGAAATAATGCTGATCCATAATGTGCTGCGCTGTCTGTTCATCCGTAATCTGTTTCAGACGGCTCAGAATCTGCTGCATCACCAGCTGTTTGGCCCCGATTTTATTCAGGATAATTAACAGCGTCAGCGGCTGTTCCTGCTGCTCATAAGCCAAGTATCGCGCATATAAACCCTGTGCAATCACCTCTGCTTCAGAAACCAGAGCTTCCTCAGGGACACAGACTGCCACCAGACTGGATTCAATATACATATTCTGCATTTGCTTCAGATCATATGCATCAATCACGCTCATATTTTCAATACGCTGGTCAAAAGAGTTCTGACCATAACGAATGCAATAGGTGCCAAACGCATTAACGGCAGACTGATAGAGTGGATTACGGGTCGAGGCAATAATTTTGCGTGGACGCGTATAACCATCCCAGTGTGATAACACCTGAGCCAGATAACCACCACCAATTGCACCGAAGCCGTGAATCCCAACTGTTAACTGATTCAGCGTTTGCGGAAATGCAGTCTCAAGTTCTGGCATTTCCAGAACCGGAACAAACTGGTTCAGATCTGTCAGAAAATCTTCCATCGTTTCATAATAATACTGGGCTTGTGCCAGCATCGATTTATTCGGCGTTTTAATATCTTTAAAAAGTACCGTCATACCGCCTGCATCATAGGCAGATCGTAGACCATTTTCAGAATCTTCAAACATCAGGCATTGAGCCGGACTTAAATTGATTTTTTCGGCTGCACTGATAAAAATTTCTGGATGAGGTTTCCCCTGTTTAATCTCATCGCCACACACCAGTACATCAAAAAATTTATAGACATTGGCATTGATCAGATATTCTTCTGCGATCGCACGTCGGCTCGAAGTCGCCACAGCCATTTTCAGGCCTGCCTTGCGTAGGCGTTCCAGTACTTGTAATAAACCTTTTTTAATTGGAACACCATAATTGCGTACATGTTCTAGTTCCAGTACATCAGCACGCTGGCGGATCTCGGCATAAGGAACATCTTGTCCATAACGCTCTTTGGCCAGCTGCTCGGCACTACGGGCACTTAAGCCCAAACACTGCATTAAATAGTTTTCAGAAAATTCGACGCCGATCAGCTCACGCGAAGCTTGTTGCAAGGTTTGAAAGCGCAAACGTTCAGTATCAAACATGGTTCCATCCATATCGAAAATTGCGCCGTGTACGATTTGATTTTTAAATTCTAGCATTGCTCCCCTTTTATAATTCAATGAGTTAAGAAGTGGACAATACCTTAAGGAAAATAAGAGATTAAATAAACCGATGTAAAGATATGAAATAGTTCTGACTATAAATTGATCAATAAAGACTAAAATAAGATTATTTATGTTTCTGGATGTAATCAAACTGTTAACTTAAGTAAGTTATTAATCTTGCCCCTCAGTTTAAATTTTTCTTTTGAAATATCAGGTTATTTTATCATTTTAAATGTTTCTGCTTATCATGGCATCCATTTTGCTTGATCAGTATTACGTTTTATAAAAATTGTAATATTGAGGGGCAACACTATGAGTTACGTTGCACGTGAACTCAGTCAAAGAAATAAAATACTGTTTGGCTTGGGCTCTTTTTTAATACCGATCTTGATTTGGTGTGCAGTCAGTTATTTGCCATTTATCTGGCATCCACAAGTCCAGATTGCCGATTCAGGCAGCGTTAGCTATTTACAAGTCGGTAGTCGTATTGATAAGGATATCTTTTTCTCTGCTGCGCAATCCGCAGTGGATCAAGGTCTGGCGCCGCCCCAAGGTATTCTGGTCAATCCGATCTATCTGCCTGCCCCGCATGAAGTGGCGATCGCATTGGTCACTGCATTTACCACAGAACCTGCTCAAGCCAATGCTCCATGGTTTCATGAAAGCCTGTGGCACAGTATCAAGTTAGTGTTTACTGCCTTCTTAATATCTTCCCTGATTGGTATTCCACTCGGTATTTTATGTGGCTTCTCTAACAAAATTTCCCAACTGACCGAGCCATTTGTTGAGTTTTTCCGCTATTTGCCAGCTCCAGCCTTTGGTGCGCTTGCGGTTGCTATTTTAGGCATCAACGATGCACCAAAAGTAGCCATCATTGTGATTGGAACCCTGTTCCAGCAAATCCTGATTATTGCCAATACCACACGACTGGTAGATCGCAGTCTGATTGAAGCCGGTTTTACTTTGGGTACCAATAAATTAAAAAGCCTGTTTCATGTGGTCATTCCAGCGGCCCTTCCTGAAATTTATCGTAACTTACGCGTACTGCTCGGCTGGGCATGGACGTACCTGATCGTGGCTGAATTGATCGGTAGTACGTCTGGTATTACCTGGTTTATTACCCAGCAGGCCCGTTATCAGAATTTTGACAATGTCTTTGCAGCGATCCTGATCATTGGGGTAATTGGTCTGCTCTGTGACGTGATTTTAATGAAATTGGGACAACGCTTATTTAAATGGAAACCGGGAGCAAACTGATGCAAAACACTGAATTTAATACCCACGAATATTTTGACAAGATTTATAGCCGTCCAGTCATCCTGGAAGCCAAACAGCTCACTCAATCCTTCAAGCATGGCAAAACTGAACGCACCATTTTAAATGGCATTGACCTGAAAATTCATAAACGTGAGTTTATCTGTGTGATTGGTCCATCAGGTTGCGGTAAATCGACTTTTAGCCGTGTGGTAGCTGGGCTAGATCCTTATACCAGCGGTGAAATTCTGGTGGATGGCAAGCCGATTACTGGCCCAAGCCCAGAACGCGGCATGGTGTTTCAGGGGTATACCCTGTTCCCATGGAAGACCGTGAAAGAAAACATTATGTTTGGCCCGAAAATGAAAGGCCAAAGTAATGCTTCTGCTGAAGCGCAGGCACGTGAATGGATCAATATCATTGGTCTGGAAAAATATCAGGATCAGTATCCGCATCAACTTTCAGGCGGAATGAAACAACGTGTGGCGATTGCCCGCGCCTTGGTCAATGAACCTAAAGTATTGCTGATGGATGAACCTTTTGGTGCACTAGACCCGCATACGCGCCAAAAAATGCAGCGTCATCTGATGGATTTGTGGAAAAACATCGACATTACCATCATTTTCGTGACCCACGATATGGATGAAGCGATCTTGCTGGCAGACCGGATTGTGGCGCTGAAAGCCAATCCAGGTGAAATCAAGGAAATTATTGAGGTCAATCTTCCTCGTCCACGCCATCCGGATCTGATGCTGACTCCGGAATTTAAACAGCTTCGCGAGCACGTCAATCATCTAGTACATGCACAGGAGGATGAGCTGGATCCTGCACTAGCCGATCTTCCAGAAATTCCACGCTTGACCAAAGTCAGCACGAGCAAATAATCCATTTAAAAAAAGAGCCTTTGGGACGACCCAAAGGTTTTAGTCGCTGTGTTGGACGACCAACAATAAGGTGATTGCAATGCAAGACCAATACGTACTCCCACTCGTCGATATTTCTAAAATGCAAAGTCCACATCTGGCCGATCGTCTTGAAGTTGCGGCAGCTTTAGACCAGGCCTGTAAAGATGTCGGATTCCTTTATCTTAAAGGAGATCAGTTTAATTTTGATTATGCCACGTCACTGGTTGAACTGGCTAAATCCTATTTTGAGCAGGATCTGGACACAAAAATGCAGCACTATATTGGCAAATCCAGTAACCATAGCGGTTATGTGCCAATTGGTGAAGAACAGTTCGCAGGCAACAGTTATGACCTCAAAGAAGCCTACGATGTGAATTATGACTATCAGGGTTCTAGAACAGACTGCCCATTACTTGGCCCAACCTTATGGCCTGATTATCCAAATTTTAAAGCCATTGTCAGCCAATATTACGGTCACTTGCGCACCATTAGCGAACAAATTTTTTCTGCTTTTGCCCTGGCTCTTGGTGTCAAAGAAGATTTCTTTGCCGATAAAATTAATGATGCGCCAAGTCAATTGCGCCTGATTCATTATCCGTACAATCCGGATATCAAAGATGCCGAAGGCATCGGAGCACATACCGACTATGAATGCTTTACCCTGCTATTACCAACTGCGCCAGGTTTGCAGGTGCTGAACAAAGCTGGCGAATGGATTGATATTCCATTGATTGAAAATACGTTGGTGATGAACATTGGAGACATGATGGAAATCCTGTCCAATGGCAAATACCTGGCAACCAAACACCGCGTAAAAAAAGTCTCTGAAGAACGTTATTCCTTCCCGCTGTTCTGTGCCTGTAACTATGACACGGTGATTGAACCGGTGGTAAAAACTGATGATTCCAAATATAAGCCTTTGATTGGTGGTGAACACCTGTTTAATCAGACCGCACAAACGTTCCAGTATTTAAAACAGCGAATTGCCAATGGTGAGCTGGTTCTAAAAAATGCCGTTCCACTGTCTTCCTTTGGTTTAAATGAAAAATCGGAGGCAGCATCATGAACCTATTAGAAGCCATAAAAAAATTAACGCCAACAACTACTCAACCTGAAGTAGTTCCGAGCTTTTTATATGGGGCATTTCGCAGGAAAAGCATCAGTTTCTTTAATGGCCTGACCGATCAAAACACCATTGTGTACTGGTTCCAGTCACGCAGCTTTACTATTGATCTACGCCTGAAAAGTCAGAATGACACACCAGTGACAGAACGTCAGGGCTGGATTGGCAATACGGTATGGGATGATGCAACGCAGCTCTTGTCATGGGAAGTTGAAGACTACGCCAATTATCAAAATCATGTGCAGTGGCCTGAACCGGCCAAACTACATGCGATCGGGAACTGTATTCTGGAATTTTTACCCAGCAACGTCTATGTCGAAGACTGGCGTCAGCAAGTGAAGAAAGGTCTGTTCTTAGGCCTACGTCTAGAATCTGCGGTAGATGTCCAATCAGGTGCAAAGCTGCAAATGGATGGCGGTCTGATCATCTGTGATGATCATATAGCCTATGCCCTGACCCGCTTGCCAGAGGTGCAATCTCAAGTTGCAGAACTAGATATCAAGTCAGCCGATACTACTTCATTTGATCTATTACAAAGCTTTGAAGTCTCTATTGGCACCCAAGGTTTAAGTAAAACCTACAGCACCCGTACCGGTGAAACAGGCAACGCCTTTGATCTGGACAATTTTGAAATTCTGGATGCAACCCGTCTGGTCCAGCATGTGGTTCTGGATGGTCGTGCAATTGACCTGATTTTTAAGATTGATATCTACCAACCTGAATATGAGTTTCAGCACAGGACTAGCACGACTGCAGAAGCAGCACAGTGGATGAGCGCGGAACAGAATCACCTGCTGCATCATGCAGAACGGGTGTTATAAGGAGGAATATGGCTTTTTTATATCTATCCGTTGCTATTATTGCAGAAGTCATCGCGACTTCTGCACTAAAGGCCTCCAATGGCTTTAGCGTACTCTGGCCTTCAATCACCACATTTGTTGGCTATGCGATTGCCATTTTCTTTCTTTCCATGGCCATGAAAACCATCCCAATGGGCATTGCTTATGCCATCTGGTCCGGTGCAGGTATTATCCTGATTTCTACAGTGGGACTGCTGGTGTTCAAGCAGCATCTGGATATTCCGGCACTGATTGGTCTGTCATTCATGATTGTGGGAATTATTTTTATTAATGTCTTTTCCAAAAGTATTGAACTTTAATTTCTTAATATTAGTGTTTTTCATCAGTCATTTTTTAATTACTAAGAAGTAAATTCCCTCTCCTTGTAGGAGACTTGCGGAGCATGCTCCTCAGGGAGAGGTTCTCTCTAATAAATACCCTCATCCTCTTGCAAAGCTATGCTTCTCATCCCAGAGGGAGAAGAAACTTTCAATATCCATTAAATTTGAATATTAATGATCATTTTTCGATTTATAAAAGATATTTACACATCTAACAATAAAAAATCCCCGAAACTGGGGATTTTTTATTGTTTGGATTTCGACTTATTTCAGCTCTTGTACCAGCGTTGGAACAATCACACTATCCACATTCATTTCAGTGCTATAAATGCCATTAGTGACGTTAAACTTGTTGACGTGATAGCTTGAACCATAGATCGAATCGAAACCCTCACCTTTGGTAAAGACTTTTTTGTTCGCTTCCAGATCCAGCAAATGGGTACCATCTACAAACTGCATATAGGCTTTAGCATCAACACCGACACGTTTCGACATGATTTCTACAGCATCTGCACGTGTTGCCGGGTCATTGATATATTTAACAGTTTTATCCCAAACTTGAATGACCTTTTTCCATTGCTCTTTATTGGCTTCCAGATGCGCAGGATTCACGGTCAAGGTGTCGTAAATCAGACCAGCTTTATCTTTAGAGCTGAAAATAATTTTTGAACCAGCAACCGCAGATAAGGCCTGATTCGCGACTGGCTGCCATACCGCAATCGCATCAATATCCGCTGTTGCAAAGACCTGTGGCAGTTCATTGGTCATGGTATTGACCAGTTTCACTTCATTCAGTTTAACCTTTGCATCATCCAGAGCAGTCGATAGCAGCAAGTGATCGACCAGACCTTTTTCAGTGGCAACAGTTTTACCGCGTAAATCCTGAATCGAGTTGATTCCATTCTTGGCAATGATCACGTCATTTCCGGCTGAATAATCCGTTGCCAGTATCATCACGCCTTTGGTACCACCAGAGCCAGTCACCAGATTATCACCATTGGTTACCATGACTGCATCCAGCTGATTTGCTGCAAAGGCAGACAATGAAGCAGAATAGTCAAACCATTTAAAATCTGCATTCACACCTGCTTCTTTTAACCAGCCTTTTTCAATCGCCACTTGCCAAGCCACCCAACCTGGCCAGTCGCTATAGCCGATACGAATCGGCTGAGTATTTACATTGCCTTTGGCCTGACCAGAGGATTCTGGAACTTTCGCCGTATTGTCACAACCACTGAATAAAATGGCACCGCAAACCGATGCTGCCAGAGTAGCTTTTTTGATCATTGTGCGATTTCCCCTATGCAATTACATTTAAAACGCGTATTTGAAAGTTGTTTTGATTTGATAAATTCACGCCAGCCGCCGAAATGACTGATCTCAGTTGCATCTTCCAGCGCATAGCCTTCGCAGATAAAACCTTTAACCCAGCTGCCATCTGCCAGCTGTACATTGCCAATGCCCAGCGGTGCCGGAACTTCTGCCACGATCTGACCAAAGTTGGCGAATGAAATATCCCAAACTTCCACTTCGATCTCCTGACCTTTGCTGTAGTACTGCAAGCCCGGTTTCGGTGGTGTGGTATTTTTCAGTGCGAACAGTTTGTAGTTGGCTGCGGTTTTGGTTTTTTGCACTAGCGTGCCACCACGTGTGGTGAGCTGGAAGTTCAACGGCATATCAGTCAGATGTGCACCGACAACAGCCAGTTTTACTGCATGCTGTGACTGAATCTGGCCTATTGGTTCATAAGTTTTTTCAGATGTTCCTAGTGTTAAAGCCGTTGCCTGCTGCCAAGTCTGGCCAAAGTTTGCCAAGGCCTGATCCATCCAGGCGGGTGCAATGAAGGTCACCCCACTTGGCAAACCATCAGCGCGAATTGTATTAGGCAGTGCCAAAGCCGATAAATCCGCAAAATTCACGAAGTTGGTATAAGCGCCCATATGGCTGTTTTTCACCAACGGATCAGCTTCTACATCGGCAATCTTGTAGATGGTTGGCGCCGTTGGCACCATCAAGGCATCAAAATCCGCCAGCGCCAGATTGATCTGACGAGCCAATTGCGCTCTTTCATATTCCGCCTGCATCATATCCACGGCATTAAAGTTATCTGCCTGACTGATGATCTGGTTAATCACCGGATGCGTTACATCACGAGAAACCAGTTTTTCAACAGCATTGGTCCGTTCAGCCACCCAAGCCTTGTTATAAAGTGCGGATGCCAACTGGTTGAAAATGCTGAAATCAATCGCTTCAACTGCATAACCAAGCTGTTTTACACGAGCAATTGCCAATTCAAAGGCTTTATCAGTTTCGGCATCGCCATAGAATTCCAGTTGTGCTGGAATCGCGATTTTGCCTTTGGAAAATTGGGTTGGCACATTGGCTGGATGCTGGCGGGAATATTCATCGCTTGCGTCATAGCCTTGCATAATTTGTGCGACTTGCCATGCATCATCTACAGTCAGGGCAAAAATTGAAATTACATCAATAGTGCGGCACGCGGGTACCAGACCTGTAGTGGAGAACCAGCCTTTGGTGGGTTTCAAGCCGACAATATTGTTATGTCCTGCCGGTACACGACCTGAACCCGCCGTATCGGTACCTAAACTAAAAGGCACCTGACCATTCGCCACCGCGACCGATGAACCAGAGCTTGAACCGCCGCTGATATATTCCGGATTAAAGCTGTTTTTCACTGCGCCGTAGGGTGAACGTACACCAACTAAGCCAGTTGCAAACTGGTCCAGGTTGGTTTTACCCACCACAATAGCCCCTGCTGCTTTTAATTTAGCTACGACTGTGGCATCGCTGGTCGCCAGATAAGAAGCTTCTTTGCAGGCTGCGGTGGTATAAAAACCGGCAACATCAATATTGTCTTTGACTGCGAATGGAATGCCGTAGAGTGGCAATTCGGCTAGTGATTTTCCTGTTAAGGCATCAATTTGTGCTTGTAATTGTTCTGCAGATGCAATTGAAATCCAGGCATGATCATCATTTTGAAATGATGCAACATAATCGATCAGGTCCTGTAACTGAATCTGCTGCTGTTGGTAGGCGTTCTGCCAGTCTTGAATTGTCCATAAAGTATTCATGACAATACTCCTTTATTGGTATTTTGGGGAATGGGAGGCATCACGGCATCCATCAGTTCCAGGTGTCCTTTGAGCACCCCTTTTAATGCAATAAATTGTTCGCTAATTTCTTTTAAATCACTGCTTACACCCTGCATCAGCATCACTTGCAGGACTTTCTGATCATCCAGCTGGATATGCAGCGAGCTGATCACCTGTTCCAGATATTGCTGTTGCAAATCGACCAATTGGGAACGTAACGGTTTCAGGCTGACGTCATAGACCAGCGTCAGCGTACCGACCATGACTTCATCACGAGAAACCAGTTCATCAATCAGGTGGCGGTTAATCATGTCGACAATGGCCTGCGAGCGGCTTTCATAATGCTGCTCGACAATTTTCTGATCCATGGCCTGTAATGTGGTTTCCGGCACGGTGATACTGATTCGTGCCAATTTCGGTTTAGACACGTCTGTTTTCCTTGAGTGAATCCTGTTTGACATAAAGCCCGGCGCGAACGCTGAGCAGTTCAATTAAAAATTGGGCAAATGGATGCAGCTTGGCTTTTTTGCTTTGATTATTCATGCGCATCTCCTTGGTATTACTGAATGTGAATTTCGTATTACTTAAGGAAATGCAGAAAGCGTGCCAGTTTTAGATGAGGAAATTTACTAATTACGAGCAGAAAAGACTGAAATTCAGCTTAAAAAAAGCCCCATCAACGGTTATGGGGCTTTTTTGGAATCAAAATGAGTGAATTAATTCACCAAGAGGCCGTTAAATTAATCATGTACTGTAATTATTTTTAGACATGATGGATTGATCGAGAATTGCGTCTGGTTCTTCAAGTAATATGCTCTCCTCTTTTAATTCGGTATATAAATAAAAGCAGAAAATATGCCAAATATAAAGAGTTTTTTATTATTAAAAAATTGATTTAAAACAGTTAGTTGAAAATTAATAAATGCTACAAAATGTGTCTAAAATATTTATGCGCCAAGAGTGATCAAACTTGCACCAAAACGATATCAAAATGGGGTTTTATGGTACAGTTTTTGATAATGGAATCTTCACCAATTACTCTTCTCTAGCTTTAATTATGAATACTAAAGCCGCTCAGATTTAGGTTTCGATTAAAATTTGCACTACAGGTGAATTTCTATACAATAAATTCCATAAAAATGCCCGAACAATAAGGAAATTTAATGAAGACTTCCACTCTCCTTCGTACTGCCATTCTTTGTACGCCTTTTATTTTTGCGGCATGTAGCAAAACCGAGCAAGCAGAAACCTCCAAAACCGAAATCCAGCAGGAAGATACCACGCAAGCTGCCGAAACGGCACAGACACAAGCTTTTGACATCAGTAAAATACCACTCAGCACAGCGACACTCGGTGACTTTCCTTATATTGCCCTGCCAGATGGTTATATCTATCAAAATACCGAGCAGCGCAATTTTGAGCGTGTTCCATTCTGGACAGGACAGCAACTGGAATGGATCGAAGGACAATTATTCAGTTCAGGCATTACCTCGAAACCGGAATATAAAGAAGGCAATTTTTTAGAAATTCAGCGTAATCTGGAGAGTGTGATCAAGGATTTGGGCGGTGTGGAAATTGCCAATAGCCAGATTCCAAAAGACATCATCGAAAAAATTCCGAAGGATTTTCAGGTGCAATATTATGCGGGTCTGGGGGATATTTTTAACTACCCGACCAAGACTTATGTGGTTCGTCAGGAAGATAAGACTGCATGGTTCCAGCTAACCCAATCTGGTAATTATATTTCGCTGATGGTGGCTGAATCTAAATCTTTAAATGTGACTGCCAAAGCCCTGACTTCAAGTGCACTAAAACAAAGTCTTGATCAGGACGATAAAGTCAGCGTACAGATTAACTTTGCAACCGATAAAGCCGAGATTTTGCCGGACTCACAAGCGCAAATTGAGCAGATGGTTGCCTTATTAAATGACAACCCGGATTTAAAACTGGGCATTTATGGTCATACCGACAATACCGGTGATGCAGCTTATAACTTAGAGCTGTCTGATCAGCGTGCGCAAAGTGTGGTTACTGCCCTGACCAAAGCAGGTATTGAAGGCAGTCGTTTAACTGCCAAAGGTTTCGGGAATACTCAGCCTGTTGCAGATAATTCGAATGAAGATGGTAAAGCGAAGAATCGTCGGGTGGAGTTGGTGAAGCTGTAAAAGTAAGTCTATAAGACTTTGAAAATGTTTTAAAAGTGTACCATTACTGATAAATTACCCCCCATAATTCGGGGGCTTTTTTTATGACAGAAAAACTATATTATTGGGCTGAAAATTTAGAAAACTATACATCAGATAACGACAGTGAAACGGGCTATAATGAAGTTATAGAAATCAAACGTCTTAACTTTTTTATTGGAAAAAATAATTCTGGTAAAAGTCGTTTCATTCGTAATCTGTTTCAAACCACTCAAGGTCAGCAACTATATAATTCTCTTCAATTTAGAAGGCTATTGGCTTTCAAAAAGCAATTACAAATAAGTAAAAAATATAGTGATAATAATACCTACTATAACCATTTTTTGAAAACAACAGAGGACATTAAGCCATCAAAAATAGGTTCTGCAAATTCTAACTTTCCACAAGCACTTGATTACTTATCAAGAATTGGACAGCTATCAAGTCTTTACTCAAACAACAATAAATCTATTGCTACATCAATGTTTAATAAAGAAATAGAATTAAACTTAAATCCTATTTTCATAAACAAAAAATTTTACATCCCTATACTTCGAGGAATGCGTCCTGTCACTGACAAAGAGAATAAATATCCATATATTGAGCGAGCTCAGAAAGATTATTTCCAAGATCATAATAAATTTAATCAAGACAACATCATTACAGGTGAACGCCTTTACTATGAACTAAAAGTCCATTTATTAGGTAAACCACAACAACGTGAACTGATAAAACAATATGAAGAAAAATTAAGTCAGTATTTTTTTGATAATGAAACCGTCACTCTAATTCCATATATTGGTAAAGATGATAATGGTCATGAGAATGATGTTGTACATATTAAAATTGGTGAGGATGATCAATTCCCAATTTATAAACTAGGTGATGGTCTTCAACAAGCAATTATTCTGACTTATGAAGCCTATATCAAAAGCAAAGACAAAAATGGTAATACAGAAATCCATGCATTCTTTATAGAAGAACCAGAATTGCATATGCATGCAGGTATGGTTCGACAACTGATGAATTTCTACTTAAATGAAACTTCACACTATTATTTCTTTACTACACATTCAAATCATTTACTTGATATGGCAGATGAATCTGACCAAGTTATGATTCAAAAATTTGTAAAACAAGCTAGACAAGATAATCCTAAAGAATTCGAGTTTAAAATTTATCGATGCGACCGTGATCGCGATTTACTTGCTTCTCTAGGTGTTCGCCCTTCATCTGTATATCTAGCTAATTGCACGATTTGGGTAGAAGGAGTTACCGATAGACTCTATATCACTAAATATATGGAACAGTATTTGTCGGAGTTAAAAGAATCAAATCCTGATCTTTATAAAAAGTATCGTCGTTTTATGCCTAATTATCATTATACATTCGTGGAATATTCCGGAAGTAATTTATCTCACTGGTCATTTGATGATGATTACCCTAAAACAAGAGAAGAAAGAATTGAATTCCTTCAGCAAGATCGAGGTCAAAGTGCAACTTCCGTCGCAAGTGACATGCTATTGATTGCTGATGGAGACATACAAAAAAATTCTGAAAAAATAAAATTTTTAAGAAAAGAATTGAATAGAGATAATTTAATTATTTTGGAATGTAAAGAAACAGAGAATACTCTACCTAAAAATGCAATTATTCGAGTTGCGAAAGCAAAATTTCCACGCCTAAAAAATGTACGACAGAGCTATGATATTTCCTTAATTGATAATATTAATCAAGATGATTATTTTGATAATGCTCAATACGGTATTGGTCGCTTAATAGATGAAAAAATTAAGAAACCAACATCAAATACAACCAAAACTGCTTTTGCTGATGGTCCTGGTGTCGGGACTATTAAAGATAAACTAAAATTTTGCCGTGAAATTATCAAAGATTTTGATGAAAATCCTGATTGGAAGCTTACACCTAAAGCTAAAGAATTATGTGAAAAAATTTTTAAGCATATTGAAAGATGTAATAAATAAATTTTAATCTCCCCTAACCCCTCTTTAATAAAGAGGGGGAAATTCCCTCCTTTGGAAAAGGAGGGTTAGGGAGGATTTTTAAGCCACTGGTGCCAAAATAAATAACACCTGTCCTGTTTTCACAGTATGAGCTGATTAAACATTAAACCCAATATGTTTCCCTGTAGGCAGCTCTACATCAATACGCAGCTTTCCACCCATTGCTTCAACATATTTTTTCATTGTCGAAATCTTGAGATCGTTGCCACGATTCTCAATTGCAGATAGTGAAGGTTGTTTAATCCCTAAAGTTTCAGCCAGTTCTTTTTGAGAAATTTCCAACTCTTCGCGAATCATATGAAGATGTTGCTCAAGCAGCAGCTCTTCTGCCATTTCCTGAATACGAGCCTGACTCTCAGGAGAACGTTTCGCCAATAATTCTTGCAAAGTTTTAGCCATATCAGTTTACTCCTAAAGATTTCAAATGCAGTGAATACTGTTCATCTGCAATTGCCAGCATCTCTGTATAGAAACGCTTATTGCCACTTTTATCACCAATGCAGAGTACGATTGCCTGTCTTAACGGATCAAAAGCAAAAAATGCCCGGATTGGTTTTCCTCTATGTTGAACACGTAGCTCTTTCATATTGGTATATTTAGAGTTATATATTGTGTCTACCAAAGGTCGCCCAAGACTTGGCCCTTGACTCTGTAATACCACCAAAGCTGCTAAGACTTTTTCTTGTGTCGATTCGTCCTGTTGTTCAAGCCATTCATTAAATACATCTGTGGTCAGTACCGTCCACATACCACAACCCAAATATAGACTATAAGCTATATATTACTAATGTCCACTCTATACTGCAAATAAAAAACCGCCCTTATGGACGGTCTTTAAAAGTTCCCTCCTTTTTCAAAGGAGGATTAGGGAAATTCTTTAAGCCACTGGTGCTAACGTAAACAACACCTGCCCTGTTTTCACCGTTTGCCCTTTCTCAATCGTAATCGTATCTACACGCATACGTTCAGGGGCAATAATCGGAATCTCAATCTTCATTGCTTCAATTACGGCCAAGGTGGCACCTTCTTCCACGATATCACCAGACTGACATTCAATTTTCCAGATTGAACCCGGCATATGTGATTCCACCGCACAACCACCTTCCGGAATAGTCACAGTTTCACCATCATCGACTGCATCCAGACTTTCAGACACGTATTCTGCCAGTCCAGCTTCATGCCAGCGACGGCGTTCCGCTTCAAAGTTCGCTTGTTGCGTTGCCTTAAACTCGCTAATGGTGTCGGCATTGTCAGTCAGGAACTGGTTGTACTCTTTCAGGTTCAACACACCTTCTTCAATACGCAGTTTCAGACGGCCTGCCTTAAAGTCCTCACGCATTTGCATGAGTTCTTCTTCAGACACTTCATAGAACTTGATCTGATCAAAGAAGCGCAGTAACCATGGTTTGCCTTGCTCGAAGTCCGCATTTTTACGGTAACGCGACCACATTTGCGTAGTACGACCGACGAACTGATAACCACCAGGGCCTTCCATACCATACACGCACATATAAGCACCACCGATCCCCACGGCATTTTCAGGGGTCCAGGTACGCGCCGGGTTATATTTAGTGGTCACCAGACGCTGACGTGGATCAAGCGGGGTTGCGACAGGTGCACCCAAATACACATCGCCTAAGCCCATCACCAAATAGCTGGCGTTATACACTACATCTTTTACTGCCTGTTTATCTTTCAGGCCATTAATACGGCGGATAAACTCGATATTGTCTGGACACCATGGTGCATCTGGACGTACGGTTTGCATATAACGTTCGGTCGCCAGTTGGGTTTGAGAATCTTCCCATGCCAATGGCAAATACACGGTACGTGATGGCACTTCCATTTCAGTCACATCAGGCAGTTCAGTTTCAGCGACTTGCAACAAACGCAACAGGTCGAGCTGATCCAGCTTGATTGAATCGAAATGGATTTGCAGCGAACGGATGCCTGGCGTCAGGTCGATAATGCCCGGAATATTCTGTTTTTGAACCCATTGCATCAAGGCATGGATACGGAAACGCAGGTTCAGATCCAGTACCAGCTCGCCATATTCCACCAGCATGTAGTTGTTACCCGCTGGACGATACACCACATCCGGCGCACCATTTTCACCTTTTAAGGTATCCAGTACGGCATTTTTCAGCGTAGCCAGTTCAGGATAGAAGGATTCATTAAATGAAACTTCCTGAGTATCCAGCGCTTCTAGTTGTGCGTGATATTTCTCATTCAACAGTTTGGCTTGGTGATAGCTGACTGGAACAAATTTCACTTTGTCACCGGCTTTGAGCTGACCCAGTTTCCACAGCTCAGAATTGATCACCACCGCTGGACAAACAAACCCCCCCAAACTTGGGCCATCTGGACCGAGAATAATTGGCATATCGCCTGTAAAGTCGATCGCACCAATCGCATACGCGTTGTCATGAATATTGGATGGATGCAGACCGGCTTCACCACCATCTTCACGTGCCCATTCCGGCTTTGGACCAATCAGGCGGATACCGGTACGGCTAGAGTTAAAGTGAATCTCAAAATTATTGGCAAAGAAGGTATCAATGTCCTTTTTGATGAAGAAATCTGGCGCACCATGCGGGCCATACATCACCGCAATTTCCCATTCATGGCTGAATGCTGGAATTTGCTCAGGTGCCAGCGCTTTGACTTCATTGCTTGTAAATGCGGTGATTGGAAGCATATCGCCGATTAGTAAGTTACGACCGGCATGACCGCCAAACTGACCGAGGGTAAAGGTCGCTTGTGAACCCAAGTATTCAGGTACATTCAGACCACCTTTGATGCCGATATACGTCCGGCAACCGGTAGCGATCTTGCCACATTTCAGCACCTGACCTTTACGCACATTCACGGTTTGCCACATTGGCACAGCCACACCATCCAGTGTTGATGGCATATCCCCACCCGCCAGTACGATCTGGCTGTCGCAGTGGAATTTCAGTGTTGGACCTTGCAGGGTACATTCCAGACCGGCGGTATTTGGCGCATTGCCTAAAAGCTGGTTGGCGACATTGAGCGATAATGGATCAATCGCACCAGATGGTGGCACCCCCACATCCCAGTAACCGAGACGACCAGTGACATCCTGCACAGCAGTTTGGATGCCTGCTTGCAGCACTTCAATCTTCTGGGTTTTCCACTCAAAGGTATTCAGGAAACGTGTGGTTTGTGTTCCCGCCTTAAACACCTCACAGTCGATGATGTTTTGCAGATATTCCAGGTTGGTTTCGATGCCCGCCACTTGAGTTTTCGCCAGTGTATCCGTCATCGCCTGAATCGCGGCTTCCCGGTCATCTGCTGTGACAATGACTTTGGCAATCATCGGGTCATAGAAAGACGATACATTCGAACCCGTTTCTACCCAGGTTTCATTACGTGCGTTTTCATCAAACTCGACATAGGTCAGCAGACCGGCACTTGGCTGGAAGTTCTTGATCGGGTCTTCGGCATACAGGCGCACCTGAATCGAATGGCCTTTGGATTCCAGTGGCTCTGTTGGTGCAGTCCAGTCTCCGCTGGCAAGCGTCACCATCCATTCCACCAGGTCCACACCAAAGACTTGCTCCGTCACGCCATGTTCGACTTGCAGACGCGTGTTGACTTCAAGGAAGTAGAATTCTTGTGTATCGGTATCCATCACAAATTCAACCGTACCTGCTGAGCGATAATTCACTGACTGCATCAGTTGAATGGCAACATTTTGGATGTAGGCACGTTGTTCATCATTGATATGCGGTGCAGGCGTTTCCTCAATTACTTTTTGGTTACGACGTTGTACTGAACAATCACGCTCGCCGAGCGCAATCACTTGACCTTTGCCATCACCAAAAATTTGCACTTCGATATGACGGGCATTTTGCACAAATTTTTCAAGGTACAAACCAGCATCTTTAAAGTTGGCTTGGGCTAAATAAGACACGGTTGCATACGCATCTTTCAGTTCAGCTTCGTTCCAGACCAAACGCATACCGATCCCGCCACCGCCTGCAGTACTTTTTAGCATCACAGGATAACCAATACGATTAGCCTCAAGCAGTGCTTCAGCTTCATCTGCAAGCAGTTGACTGCCTGGTAATAACGGCACATTAGCTTGAATCGCAAGCTCACGTGCCGTGTGCTTTAAACCAAAAGCACGCATTTGCGCAGAGTTTGGCCCAATAAAAGCGATGCCTTGTAATTCACACAGGTCACAAAATTCAGCATTTTCTGACAAGAAGCCATAACCCGGATGAATCGCTTGTGCGCCAGTTTGTTTGGCAACTTCTAAAATTTTATCAACATTTAAATAGCTTTGGCTGGCTGGTGCTTCACCGATATACACCGCTTCATCCGCTAAAGTCACATGCAGTGAATCACGATCGGCTTCTGAGTACACTGCAACCGATTGAATACCGAGTTTTTTTAATGTACGAATCACACGACATGCAATTGCACCACGGTTGGCAATCAAAACTTTATTAAACATAACTTAAGCCTCCTCGCCTTCACGCACAACCAGCTGGATTTGTGTCGGGTTGTAGGCATTACATGGGTTGTTCAGTTGCGGACAGTTCGAGATCAGTACGATCAGGTCCATTTCTGCCTTGATTTCCACATACTTGCCAGGTGCTGAAATTCCATCATCAAATTTTAGATGTCCGTCTGAAGTCACAGGCACATTCATAAAGAAGTTGATGTTGGGACCAATGTGGCGCACGTTTAAGCCATGCTTTTTCGCCACCGGATGCTTCGCCAGCGCATACATAAAGTTGTTACGGCAGCTGTGCATTGGGTATGTGTCATGGGCATAACGGACGGTATTACTTTCACAGGAACATGCACCGCCTAAAGTGTCGTGACGGCCGCAGTTGTCATCATGGATCACGGCAATCGCACGGCCAAAGTTACTGTATAAAGTGGTGCCTTTTTCCAGATAAATCTGCTGGTTTATTGCCAGTGTATCGGTTGCGCTATAACGCTCTTCCGGATTTTCCGCAGAGATAAACAAGGTATCAACTGCCTGATTGCCTTCCAGATCGATGATACGGAAATACTGGCCTTTTTTGACTTCGCACATCCATGCTTCACCGGCAGGACAGATTTCGCTAAGAACGGTTTTTTCAAATTGTTGTAGAACTGTCATGATCATTCTCCTGCCTTAAATGTTTGAAAGTGCGTAGTAACGGGCATTGTTCTGGAATGCACGCTGATTCTGTGGACAGGAGTCACGGCAGATATCGGTTTCGCCTAAGCTATTGGCTTTAAACAAAGATAACTGGATGTCAGCTGGTTGATATTCCGCACTGTTATCCAGACCATGTGGTGCAGACGACAGGAACACCAGACAGTCCATTTCAAAGCGCATTTCAATGATTTGATCGGTATTGTCTGAAGATACATAAGACAATGCGCCGGCGTCATCTGGAGTGACTTTGGAGAATAAATTCACGGTTGCACTCAGGTCAGTCTGTCCCAAAGAGAATTTGGAGAGTTCAATGAGTAATCCGTCTAAACCGCTTTGATACATGTCATTTCGGGCATCCTGGAAGGTACGGATGCCAAACTGTTTTTCAATCTGTTCAGGACGAGATGGCCCGCAGAAAGTATCGTTCCAGCCAGCTTCATCTTTAACAATCGAAGCCATGACACGGCCTAGATCGGAATACAGCACATTACCCGCAGTCAAATACGCGGTATGCTGGCCTTTCAGGCTGTCAGGCATGTTGTAACGTTCCAGTTTGTCTTCGGCATTGACACAGAACAGGGATACATTGGCATTGGCACCGAGTGCCTTGAATTGCAGAACCGCACCTTTCTGAATGCGTCCGGACCAGTGATGCCCTCCCGGCAGGATTTCAGTCCAGAGTGTTTGATTATTGTGATAGTCGCCCATGTGCATGACCTCTCTAAGGTTTTTGTTCCAACCTCCCGGGCTTTTATCCCTCCGTGTAGCTGTGTTTTTATACAAAACAAGCCGTGAACTCTCGGTCTCAGGCGCAGTACTGTTTGAAAATGACTGCCGGAACCCTAGATCACTTTATGATGCGTAGATAAATGCAAATGACGTGCCAATTTAGTATTACGATTTTTATTATTAGTAATACTTAAAATGCTCAAAATAAGTTCATTTTAGTAATTCACTGATAAATACAGACTGGATGTGCACCCAAACTGGACTTTTTATCTCTTTCTAAAAACGGGATAATGGCGGCGAAAGAAAAATGGGTGTGACATGTTTAAAGATAAAAAGCTGGTATGTTTTGACCTGGATGGAACCTTGATTGATTCAGTGGGAATCTGGAACCAGGTCGATGCTGCCCTGATTCAGGAATTGTCGGGGATCGAAATCGGTCTGGATCAGATTCAGCAACAGCGTGACCTGCAACTGAAAGCCTTTAGACATATGCCCGATCCTTATCTGGAATATTGTGGCTATTTAAAAGAGCTATATGGTTTCAAGCCAAGTAAAGAAGAGGTTAAAAATCGCCGTTATCATATTTCACGGCATTTTCTGGATCATGTGATAGAACTCAAACCGCAAGCTGAGCTGCTGATTCAAGCCTTAAAACAGCAAGGGATACAATTGGCACTCACGACTACCACTAGTTTATTCAATGTGCAGCGTTATCAGGACAATAACCAGAAGATTAATCAGAAAATCAGTTTTGATGATGATTTTGCGATTATTTTGACTCGTGAAAATGTTGAGAATATCAAACCGCATCCAGAAGTGTATTTAAATGCGCTCCAGCATTTTGAAATTGAGGCTAAAGATTGCCTGATTGTTGAAGACTCTTTAATTGGGGTGGAAGCTGCCAACAATGCGGGAATTGATGTCGTTGCAATTTACGACCAGTATTCTGCGCATGAAATAGATCTGATCAAAGCCAAGGCAGATTATTTTGTAGAAGATTTTGCTGGTCTCATAAAATTGGTGAACTAAAAAAATGCCATGAATCCTCCCTGATCATGGCATTTTTCGTGTTATCTCTGAATTGATTAGATTAGAGCATTATTTGGCTTTTTTATAGACGGAGCCTGAACCGACCAGATTGCCAGTTTTTTCGTCAATTGCGAAATCAACGACACCTGTACCTGAATTAATCTGAAGCAGACCATTATCAGCGACTGAAGCTGGCATCGGATTTTTCTTGTCAGTTTTGCCGCTTTCTTTGTCTTTAATAGTATTGGTAATGAAATAGTTTTCACCATTTTTGGAAATCACCAGGATATTTTCCAATTTTGGATTTTCCAGTGTATTTTTCCAGTTCCCCTGATAATCTGGTGCTGGAGTTTCCGGGGTATTACACGCGGTTAACAGCAATAAAAGTGAGATGCCTGAAAAATATTTAAGATATTTCAAAACTGAGACCTTGAATGATAGAACGCGGCCATTATAAAAAGAACCTCCTTGAGGTAAACGCTTAGCTTGTAGGCGAAGCGTTTCAGCGGTAGTAAATCTGTCCCGCCTTCGTCATTTTTTGAAAATCATCTTCATATTTCATTCATAAATTCGTGTGAACTGACCACTTTTTAACAGATAAAAAAATCCTCAATAGACCATCCAAATCTATTGAGGAGTACCAAACTGGATAATAGAGAAACCTTAAAAAATTAATTTACAAGTTTGGATTTAAAGTAACGAAACACCGATTTAACTGCGTGAGTTTTTTCTGCAATTTGCTGATTCCATTCATTTGGCAGTGAGCATTTCGCCAGTCTGACCCATACAGTCGAGAACTGTTTCATAAAGCTGGCTTCGTTATAGTGAATCCCGTACTCAGCACATAAGGCTTTGATTTTTGGTGCTACTTCGGCATAACGGTTTGCTGGCATATCTGGGAACAGATGATGCTCAATCTGATGGCTTAAATTACCACTCAGAATATGCAACCAGTTCGCGCCACTGAAGTTGCTCGAACCACGGATCTGACGCAGATACCATTCCGCACGGGTTTCATTGTCGGTATTGTCCATTTCAAAAGTTTCTGCATCTTCAGTGAAATGTCCATTGAAGATCACCGCGGACGCCCATAGGCTACGAATCACATTGGCAACCGCATTCCCGGTAAATACTGGAATCGCATTTGGACCGGCAATCAGTGGGAAAAATACATAATCTTTTAGGACCTGACGGCGCATTTTTTTGCGTAAAGGCGCTGCTTCTTCCCAGACCTGTTTCCAGGTTTTAGTTTTATAGGCAATGACATCTTCCAGATGCAAACGCTGTACACCCACATACCATTCAAAGAACACCATCAACTGAATGGTTAAAGGAATATTCCAGATAAAACGTAGTTCCCACGGCTGAGATTCACTGACACGGATCAGACCATAACCGACATCGTGATCCATACCGACAATATTGGTATACGTGTGGTGAATATAATTATGCGTGTATTTCCAGTCATCCCCAGTGGAAATAGTATCCCAATCATAAGTCGAACCATTCAGACTCGGATCATTCATCCAGTCGAACTGGCCGTGCATCACGTTATGGCCAAGTTCCATATTTTCCACGATTTTCGAGATACCCAATAAGCCTGTTCCCGCTAACCAGACCGGCGGCAACCAGCCTGCAAACATCAGCATGCCACGGGAAGCAATCTCGCTATAACGTACAAAATTACGGATTTTATAAATATATTCTGCGTCTTTCTCGCCCAAATCTTCCATTACTTCACGGCGGATAGCATCAACCTTGGCACCGAACTCTTCAACCTGTTCCGGGCTTAGAAATTGAGATTTACTGTGTTTTTTAAAATCAATTTGCATATTCATGGGAGCACCTTCTTATTCGTTTAGTAATGGTTGAAATAGCTTATAAATTAATCACCACAGGACTGACGGCCTGTGAAATACAAAGTTTGATTGGAGTATTGCTGCCGTGGTCGATCTCACCCGTCAGCATGTTTTTAACTGAACCGCTGACTTTGGTACATGAGCAAGTATTACAAATGCCCATACGGCAACCATGCGCTGGACGAAGACCCGCCTGCTCTGCACTTTCCAGCAGATTAGATTCTGCCTGGAATTCCTGCTGCGATCTTAAAAACTGTACAGGCTGTGCTTTCACTTTTTCATCCATCGCAATCTGGAAATATTCAGAATGGAAGCTAGATTTCACCGCCAGTTTATCGGCAATCTTGAGTGCAGTTTTCATCATTCCCGCTGAACCACAGGCATAGATTTCACGCTGTTCAAAGTCTGGTACCAGCTTGTTTAGCAATTGCTGGCTCAGATGCTGCTTATGCTCGACTGTATTAAAATGATGATATTTCAGATGAGGATGCATTAACGCTAAGGTTTTGATCTCGGCATGAAATGCATCATCACGGGTAAAATAAATCAGATCAATTGGGTGCTGAAACTGCACGACTGCTTTTTGCAATAAGGAATAAATGGCGGTAATGCCACTGCCTGATGCTAGAAACAGAATCGGTTTAGGAGAGTTTAATAAGGTAAATTCGCCCTGTGGCTGAGACAGCTCGACCACTGCACCCAGTTGCAATAAAGTTAAGGCACGTGACACTTTACCTTGCTGCTTGACTGCAATAATCACATCGCCATTTTTTAAAATGGTCACGATAGAATAATGACGTTGATGACGTACTCCATCCAGACGCAGAGTCACCGCGATATTTTGACCGGCCTGAAATGACCCGTGGTTAAAGTTATAATTTGGACGTAACTGGATTTTGAAAAAGTCTGGGCTAACCGCCTGAATATTCACGACCGATGCTTTGACTTTTTTGAGTGCCCAGGTTGGATGGATTTTTTCACCAACAAAATCAATGAAATCTTCACGAATCCAATGCGGCTTGTAGGTTGTCATACTTGTCATTTTTATCCCCTCTATTCCGCAGACAGTATTAATGTACAACTGTCTATTTATTATGTAGTCCAGAATAAAGAATTCTGAAGCTCGCACCATGTCAATGTAGGTCAAATTATGTGCTTAGAAACCATAGTTAGACTTTTTGTAAGACAATCCTAACCAGAAAGTGCTGTAAAACTGTATGAACTGAATAAATTGCTTTTTTGGTCTGTATATTTTTAGCAAAAACATATAAAAAACTGACCTCTATATAAGAGATCAGTTTCTGTTTTAAATATTGGGTGAGTTAAAAAGGCAAAAATTTACCTTTTAAAAAAATAGCTTAACCTACGACCTGTTCCAGCAAGATAGAACCATAAAGTTCACGCAGGTCTTTTTTCAGCATCTTGCCGGTTCCACTTAACGGAATAGAATCTACAAAGATCACGCGATCCGGGATCTGCCATTTAGCGACTTTGTCCGCATAGTAATCCAGCATTTCAGCTTCACTCACATGACTCTCTGGCTTTTTAATCGCAATCAGAACGGGACGCTCATCCCATTTAGGATGCTGTGCCGCAATCACGGCAGCCATGGCAATTTCAGGATGTCCCATCGCCATATTTTCAAGATCGACTGAAGAGATCCATTCACCGCCTGACTTGATCAGATCTTTGGAACGGTCACACAGCTTCATAAAGCCATCTTCATTTAAGGTAGCAATATCTCCGGTATCAAACCAGCCATCTGCTGTGAGCGCAGATTCTTCCTTGCCAAAGTAATGATCAATGATCCAGTGCCCTTTAATCTGCAGATTGCCTATGGTTTCACCATCGCGGGCAATTTCCTGGGTTCCTTTTTCTTCATCGGTTAAACGTAAATCAACGCCAAACGGTGGACGACCTTGAGACAAGCGAATCTGCATTTTTTCTTCATCCGCTAGATCAAGATGTTTGGTTTTTAGCTGATTGGCACTACCAAGTGGACTGGTTTCAGTCATCCCCCAAGCATGAATGGTTTCGCAGTTAAACTGCTCTTTAAAGGTTTTCAGCATAGCCGGTGGACAGGCAGAACCACCGACCACATTCCGTTTCAGGCTTTCCAATTTTGAACCACTTTGCTGGGCAGCCGCAATCAGGCCTTGCCAGATCGTTGGAACACCTAAAGCCACAGATACTTTATACGTATCAATCAGATTGACCAGACTGGCTCCATCCAGGCCCGGCCCCGGCAACACCAAAGTACAACCGACCATGGCAGCGGCATATGGGGTTCCCCAGGCATTGACATGGAACATTGGCACCACCGGCAGCATGATGTCACGCGCTGCTACATTCAGGGAATCCGGCATGATGATGGCATAACTATGCAACACTGTTGAGCGATGGCTATATAAAACCCCTTTCGGATTTCCAGTCGTACCGGAGGTATAACACAGTGAACTCGCTGTATTTTCATCCAGTTCAGGCCAGTCAAATTCTGCAGATTGCTGGGCAAGCAAATCATCATAAAACTGAACTTCCGGAATGGCTTCACAAATCGACGAATCTTCAGCATCCAGACAAATATACTGTTCTACAGTTTTTAATAACGGTTTGACGGCTTTAATTAAAGGTGCAAAGGTTTTATCAAACAGCAGTATTCGATCGGCAGCATCATTGATAATAAATACCAGCTGTTCCGGAAATAACCGCGGGTTAATGGTATGGCAAATCAGTCCACTTCCCGAAATGGCATACCAAGATTCTAGATGTCGATGATTATTCCAGGCAATGGTTGCAACCCGGTCGCCGAGTGTCAGACCGAATTGCTGTAATACATTGGCAAAACGTTTCGAGTTTTCCCGGATTTCTCCCCAATTGGTCTTTTTAATGCTGGTATCGGTATTTTTAGAAATGATCTCGGTATCGGCATGATAACGACCGGCATGTTCAATCATGCTGCTGATCAGTAAGGGCTGGAACATCATATTTCCGAGCATGCTTCACTCCTTTATCCTTGTTGTTTGTCCATCTGCTATATCGTTGTTATTTCTGTATGATGCGCTGGCGAAAAGCCTGTATTCATTTTTATCATCAAACAGTCTGAATCTAGCAAGGAAATCTGACTTTGTGAGTGTCAAATTGTGACAAAGTCATAGAGTGGATGCAGAAAAAGTAGAAAATAAAACTGGTAATGTGTGGCATAAAAAAGCCCCAATTTAGATTGGGGCGATGATAGTGTTCAGGGAGAAGAGAATTTTAAAAGCCGCTCATCATAATTTTGTCTGCATTTACTACAAAGATAACGCCGAGGCAGAATAAACCAGTATAAAGTGCAAACCAGAGAATCATCTTCTTGAATGCTGCATCAGAAATACTGCTATCCGCATATTTTGGTGCTTTGTTGTCTTCTGAATTCATATGATCACCCATAGGTTGGTCTGGCGTTATGAGTTTTATTATCAGCAGACCTAAATCAACTGTATAGATACAATATTCATTTAAAAAAATATAACAGTTAGCCACTTATTTTTTTGATTTGTTATATTTTAATAACTTATTTATAATATAATTCTGATTATATTAGTACAGTTTAGATTTTATTTTCTTATGTTCAAATCTGAAAAGCTAGCCCAAAATATTCGCCAGATGATTGAAAATGGCGCATGGAAGGCGCATGACAAATTACCTTCATTACGGGAACAAACTGAACTGTCCGGCTATAGCCTGATGACGGTGCTTAATGCCTATCAGGTGCTTGAATCGCAAGGATTGGTCTATGCCAAAGATAAATCTGGCTACTATATTGCGGAGCGACCTCAAACCTATAACAGCAAAGAACCCGCGGTACAGATTGGCTTAAACTCCAAAGTTAAAATTAACTCTGTGGTATTTAATTATTTAAAGTCACTGCAAACTCCAAATATTGCACCTTTTGGTTCAGCTTTTCCAAATGCTGAACTGTTATATAACAGCCGGTTTATGCAGATTTTGGCGCAGCATAGCAAAAGAAAAAGCAGTTATAGCCATCAAAATCATATGCCACCGGGTAATCAGGAATTACGCCAACTGATTGCCAATCGCTATCAGTTACAAGGTATAAACTGTACTTCGGATGACATTGTCATTACTTCTGGTGCCTTGGAAGCCCTCAATCTGTCTTTACAGGCTTTGACTCAACCGGGTGATTTTATCCTGCTCCAGCAAACCATTTTTTATGGTGTCTGGCAGGCGGCTGAACGTTTAGGCTTGCAGGTGATTACAATCCCTGAACATCCGCAGTTTGGTTTTGACCTGGAATCATTTGAACAAGCACTTAAACAGTACCCGATCAAAGTTTGCTGGCTGATGCTGAATGCACATAATCCGATTGGCTTTACGGTAAATTCAGAGATCAAGCAAAGAATTGCGGAACTGTTGAATGAATATCAGGTATATCTGATTGAAGATGATGTCTATCAGGAACTCAATTACGGCGCTCATAAACCGGTTTCCGTGAAATATTTTGATCAGCATCAACGGGTATTGCACTGCTCTTCATTTTCCAAAACCTTGGGCATGGGTGCGCGGGTCGGCTGGGTTTTCGCTGGCCCATTTTCTGATGCAATCCAGCATTTACAGCTCATGAGTACTTTGACTGTTAGTCCGCTATTACAAAATGCACTGGTCGATTTTCTGTCCCATCATCATTATGAAAAGCATTTGCGCCATTTAAGACAGCAGCTGGAAAAGTATAAGCAAAAGTTTTATCAGGAACTCAAAGCGCGTTTAGATTCAGTCTGTGAAATTTATTATTATTCCAGTGGCTATTTTCTCTGGATCAAATTGCCCGAACAGCTGGATGGACAGGTTTTATATGAACAGCTGATTCAGCACAATATTGCTATTGCACCCGCTTTGCTGTTTAAACCGGAACATACCAGCCAGAATTATATTCGCCTGAACTGTTCATTTGACTGGACCTCTGAGATAGAAAATGCTGTCAATGTGCTGGCAGAGGTGATCCTGAATCATGCAAAAAGCGTGGATTAATTCATCCACGCTTTAAGTTTCTTATGTAAATCGCTAGAGCTTAGAAACTGTAAATTGCAACGGCATTCACTCGGTTATCTTCACCTTTTGTACTGCCATTTGGTGCAGCACCCAATGCTTCACGTTCACCATAAACATATTCCAGGCCAAAACTCAGCGGTTTTGTAGGGTTATAGAACACATTGGCCCAAGCCTGCCAAAGGTCTTTGTTCACTGCTGTTAGAGTCAGACCAGGAGCAGCAAGATAGCCATTATCTTGGTCGAAATTCATATAACCATACCCTACGGTACCACGCAATTTATCATTAAACTGCTGCGTTAGACCGACTGTAATCGAGTCAAATTCACTCTGTAGAAGATCACCATTAGGAGCTCGAACTACGCCAGGATTAGCGTAAGAGACAAAGCTGCTATCACCTTTGACATGATAATAATCTGCCTTAAGACTGGTGCCTGAAACAAACTCATATTTCGCACCTAAACCCACACCCCATGCAGTTTTTTCATCTTCATTCACACGTTTTTCATGGCCCATCGCACGCGCACTAACGGTAAGATTATCTGCAAATTTGTGATTTAACCGTGCTGTTAAAGCAGGTAGACGCTGCTTAATAGAACCATCTTTTGGATCTTCTACCGCCAGTACCAGATTGGTAGCCGGGCTGAAGGTGCTGGTATGACGAACTTGTGGAGTCCGTTTAATTGAACCGCCAGCATAAACCAGTGCATCTACAGTTTCTGGAATATAGTCCGGAGTTGCAAAGTTTGACCAGGTTTGACCAATTAACCAGTCAGCATAGCTGATATAGGCATGGCGAATACGCAGGTTGTCAAAACCAGCTCCACCCAGGAAATCGACCTCAACCTTACCGCTTAAGGCATTATCCCCAGCACCCACGGGCGCTTTAAAATCCATCCCTAAACGGGTGGCTGAAAGCGTGGATTTAAACTCATCACTGCGTTCACCTGTGCCTTCAAGAGGTACTGCATTAATCTGGTTATACATACGTGTCGCTGCACCGCCCTCAGCCTGATAAGAGGCATCAGCACGGATATTACCGTATAGATTAAACTCGGCCCCACTGGCAATTTTCATCACAGGTTTGCTCGCAGGGGCTACTGCTGTATTTGCAGGTGCCGGCGTTGTCGCTACAGGTGCAGTCACAGCAGCTGTCTGAGTCTGCTGCTGTTCAATCAAGGCGCGTAGAGCTTGAACCTCCTGACGCAACTGCTCAATTTCCTGCTGATTGGACTGAGCTGGAGTTTGTGCCTGGGTAGCCAAGCTGATACCCCCTAAACTCATTGCCATCATGCTCATCAGAACCGTGCGTTTTAATGTGATTGTTTGATTATTAAATAATTGTTTCGTGTTCATCCTAAACTCACTTTTTTATTATGCGTCTCGATTCTAGCAACAGATCACCACCGCTTACGATGGCGATCTCTATCATTAGAAGTGTTTTCTTTATTAATTGATATTTAATCCATTAACTTGCTTTTTCAGCGAGAGAATCAGTGCGAATCTCAGGTGTAGCAAGGGCTTGACCTTCTACAGACATCTTTAAGTTCACCAGGAAAATTGCCAGCGCAGCAATCAAACCGGGAATCGCAATTGCAAAGAAGTTCATTTGATGCGGTAAATTCATGGTGAGTAAAGCACCTGTCAATACCGGTCCAACGATCGCACCGATACGTCCAATTCCGGAAGCCCAACCCATGCCAGTGGAACGCACCGTTGATGGATAATATTGCGCCACGAAGGTGTAGAGCAGGATTTGAGAACCAATGGTTGCTGCACCGGCCACAGCAATCAAGCTATAAAGCACGAATTGCGGACTGTTATAACCGAGCAGGATTAAAGAAGCTGCTCCGCAAAGGAACATGATCGTCAGCACTTTTTTAATATGGAAACGGTCTGCCAGATACCCCCCACCAACAGCCCCGATCATGCCGCCAATATTCAGGGCAAACAGGAAGATCATGCTGGCACCCAGAGAATAACCGGCTTGGATCATCAGTTTTGGTAACCAGCTACCCAGTGCGTAGACCATTAATAAACACATGAAAAATGCCAGCCAGAACATAAAGGTACTAAATGTGCGGCCTTGCTGAAATAATGCTTTTAAAGGTGCTTCATCGCCTTTTTGTACTTCATTCAGGACGAACTGGGTGTCAGATCCAATTACCTGGGTTGGCGAGATTTTCTGGATAATATTTTGCGCTTCAGCCGTTTGCTGCTTATTGGTCAGATACATCAGGGATTCTGGTAAATATTTCCAGAGTATCGGCAGGAACAGTAAAGGAGTACCCGCAAGCAAGAACATGATTTTCCAGCCGAACTGTGGTACCAGCCATGCGCCAAGCAAAGCAGATGTCATGCCTCCGATGGCATAGCCACTAAACATCAAGGCAACTAATGTACTGCGAATCCTTTTTGGTGCGTATTCCGTCATCAGGGCAACGACGTTTGGCATCACGCCACCAATTCCGAGTCCGGCAAGAAAACGTAAAATTCCGAATTCGACAGGTGATGTTGCAAAGGCACCGATAAACGTAAAACCACTAAAGATCGCGACACAGATCATGATGGTTTTTTTACGTCCCAGTTTATCGGACAAAGTGCCGAAACTCATCGCTCCAAACATCATACCGAACAAGGCGGTGCTGGCTAACATGCCGGCCTGTACTGCACTGAGTGACCATTCCTGCATCAGTAGCGGTAACGCTACGCCGTAAATCACCAGGTCATAACCGTCAAAAATAATGATCAGCAAACACCAGATCAGGACGCCCCAATGAAATGGCGTGAACTTTGCTTCATCAATCAGCGTATTTATATTCACTTTATTTGTAGACATCTCCACCTCCTAATTGTGAAGTTCAATTTATGAGATTCACAATGCAGAAGATGTGCATAAATGTCCAAAACTGAATAGGCATGCTTCTATACCTATAAAGTCTGCCTTAAAGAAAAGGCTTTATTTACTATGCCTTAATGATATTCATCCAAAAAATGAAACCTTCATTCAATATTAAAATATGGATTCGCTTTATTCCCTATAAGATCCAGACAGGTATTGATCTGAATTAAAATACAGCACGATCATATTTAATCGCTTCAAGATCATAGACCTGATAGACCGCATCAAACAGATATCGAATATATTCACTTTCATCCATATTACGAATAGCCATAAAAACCGGACTGACCGCAAATTCATCTAATAAAGGGATAAAGTTTAAATGTGCCAGACGAATATTCTGGGCACTTTCCGGCACAATACAGACGCCCTCTCCGGCAGCCACAAAACCAAGCGCCAGTTGCAATTCACTGACTGCACGGATATTTTTCGGTTCCAGCCCATACTCGGAAAATATACCGCGCACCTGGGTAGAAAAATTAGCCTTACCATTATTCGGGTATAAAAAGAGTGGCTGATCCACCAGTTCAGTCAGGTTCACGCCATCTCGATGGGAAAGAAAATGGCTGGAATGTGCTGCGACCATCAGCCTTTCTTCACGCAGTAACACCCGTTTCACTGCCGGATCTGAAATTCTTAAACGTCCAAAACCGACATCAATCCGCCCTTCTTTAAGTGCCTGAATCTGCTCTGAAGTATTCATTTCAACCATCTCAATTTTGAGCTGGGGATGTTGCTGCTTAAATAGAAACACAATACGCGATAGCAAACCGAACAATAACGAGCCAACAAAACCAATGCTAATGGTGCGATCCGCGATACCAATCCGCTTGGTCATCGATTTGATTTCTTCCGCATTAGACAAAAGTTTAACCGCATGTTGATAGAAGAATTGACCTGCTTCTGTGGTCTTAAGCGGTCGGCTACCTCTTTCAAAGAGCTGAATATCCAGTTCCTGTTCCAGATTTTGTATCTGTCTGCTTAAAGGTGGTTGAGCAATAAACAGTTTTTCTGCCGCCTTGGTAAAACTTTGTTCTTCGACGACTGCGACGAAGTAACGCAAATGCCTGAGTTCCATATTATTGCATACCTTTAAAGTATAAAAAAATGCTAAATCGATCTTAGACCAATCAAAATTATTCTTTTAAGGTATATCAAGTCAAAACATTAAAGCAAGAATGTGAAGCGTAATTATGTATAAGTCAGTTGAAACCTTGCTGGTTCAAATACCGACGATCCGTCCTCACAAGATGGCTGTCGCAACCATGCAAACCCAGACACTGGTCCTGGTCAAAATCACCACCGAAGACGGCTATGTGGGTTGGGGCGAAGCCACCACTATTGGCGGTTTAGGCTACGGTGAAGAAAGCCCAGAAAGTGTCAAAGTGAATATTGAGACTTACTTTGCACCGCTTCTGAAAACATTATCAGGTTTGAATGTTGCACAGACATTACAAGCCATCAAAAAGAATATTAATGGTAACCGTTTTGCCAAGTGTGCCATTCAAACTGCGCTACTGGATATTCAGGCACAACGTTTGAACCAGCCACTGAGTGAAATTCTAGGTGGACGTTTACGTGACAGCGTACCAGTGCTGTGGGTCCTGGCATCTGGCAATACCGAGAAAGACATTGCTGAAGCCCAGAAAATGATTGCGGCCAAACGCCACAATATTTTCAAACTGAAAATTGGTTCTCGTCCAGTGGAACAGGATGTTGAACACGTGCTTGCCATTAAACAGGCATTAGGCAAAGACATTTCGATCCGTGTTGATGTGAACCGTGCCTGGACAGAGCTAGACGCGATTAAAGGCATTCAGTTACTCCAGGACGGCGGCATTGACCTGATTGAACAGCCATGTGCCATTGATAATCTGGATGCAATGCGACGTCTGACCCAGCGTTTTGATATCGCCATCATGGCGGATGAATCCTTGATGGGTCCGCAGTCTGCCTATCAGATCGCACGTCAGCATGGCTCATCAGTTTTTGCAGTCAAAGTGGCGCAATCTGGTGGCCTGATTGAAGGTTGTGAAGTTGCAAAAGTGGCACAGCTGGCAGGTATCGATCTGTATGGCGGCACCATGCTGGAAGGCCCGGTGGGCACGATCGCCTCTGCCCATGCATTCTCGACTTTTGAAAGTCTCGCTTATGGCACCGAACTGTTTGGCCCCCTGCTACTGACTGAAGATATTTTAAAAACCCCACTCCAGTATCAAAACTTTGAACTTGAGATTCCGAAAGGATCAGGTCTGGGTATTGAGTTGGATGAAAACAAAATTGACAACTTGCGTCGTCAATAATTCCAGGAGAACCCCATGCTTTTCCAAGTACGAATGGACGTCAATATTCCAAAAGATATGCCGGTTGAACAGGCCAATGAAATTAAGGCAGTTGAAAAAGCTTATTCACAGGATCTGCAACGCCAGGGTAAGTGGCGTCATATCTGGCGTATCACCGGGCAGTATTCAAACATCAGTATTTTTGATGTTGAAAGCAATGAAGAGTTGCACAACCTGCTACAAGGCTTGCCGCTCTACCCGTATATGAACATCGAAGTCATGGCATTGAACCGCCATCCCTCGTCGATTCGAGATGATGACAAGTAATGAATAAATTCGGGAATGGAAATGAAAGATTTTTCTTCCCATCCATACACCTGAGGGTAATCCAAAAGGACTTGTGGCCAGCAAGATTTAGCCAGCCAAACGAATGCTAAAACATGCGCCACTAAAATATGAAAGACATACTTTAGGAGCAATAGTATGAACCGCCAAGAAATTGATGCACTGGTTAAAAAAATGAATGTCGACACAGCGACAGGACCAGTAGATGAGCGTGTACAACAAGTTGTTGTACGTTTATTAGGTGATCTTTTCCAAGCGATCGAAGATCTTGATATTTCTCAGACTGAACTCTGGAAAGGTCTGGAATACTTTACTGATGCAGGTCAAGCTAATGAATTAGGCTTACTGGCTGCAGGTCTGGGTCTGGAACATTACTTAGACTTACGCGCGGATGAAGCAGATGCCAAAGCCGGCATTACTGGTGGTACACCACGTACCATCGAAGGCCCGCTCTATGTTGCAGGTGCACCTGAGTCCGTTGGTTTTGCGCGTATGGATGACGGTTCTGAAGAAGGCAAAATTCCAACCCTGATTATTGAAGGCACAGTGACCGATACTGACGGCAACATCATTGAAGGTGCAAAAGTTGAAGTCTGGCATGCCAACAGCCTGGGCAACTACTCTTTCTTTGACAAGTCACAATCGGACTTTAACCTGCGCCGTTCTATCTTTACCGATCAAGACGGTAAATATATTGCGCTGACCACCATGCCGGTCGGTTATGGTTGCCCGCCTGAAGGTACCACCCAGTTCGTACTGGACAAATTAGGTCGTCACGGTAACCGCCCATCTCATGTGCATTACTTCGTATCTGCGCCGGGTTATCGGAAGTTAACCACACAGTTCAACATCGAAGGCGATCAATACCTGTGGGATGACTTTGCATTCGCCACACGTGATGGTCTGGTCGCAACTGCTGTTGATGTGACCGATGAAGCTGAAATCGCACGCCGTGGTTTAAATGGTCCATTCAAACATATCCAGTTCAATATCGAACTGGTGAAAGACCAGGCTGCTGCACCAAGCACTGAAGTAGAACGTCGTCGCGCAAGCGCTTAATTCAAAATGGAATCGGGATGTCAGTCTGAGCAACATCCCGATGACTTCCCCTCCTTGGAAAGTCGGAGACTGGACATGCCTCGTATTCCTGTAATTAACACCAGCCATTTAGACCGTATTGATGAATTACTGGTCGATGATTTTGAATCTGGTGAATTTAAACTGCACCGTTCCGTATTTACTGATCAAGCCCTGTTTGATCTGGAAATGAAATATATCTTTGAAGGAAACTGGGTTTATCTGGCCCATGAGAGCCAGATTCCCCACAACAACGATTACTACACAACCCATATTGGCCGTCAGCCAATCATCATTGCACGTAATCGTAATGGCGAACTAAATGCCATGATCAATGCCTGCTCTCACCGCGGTGCACAACTGTGCCGTTATAAGCGTGGCAATAAAGCAACCTATACCTGCCCATTCCATGGCTGGACATTCAATAACTCAGGCAAGCTGTTAAAAGTGAAAGACCCGGCTGATGCAGGCTATTCAGATTGCTTTAACCAGGACGGTTCTCATGACCTGAAAAAAGTAGCCCGTTTTGAAAATTACAAAGGCTTCTTGTTTGGCAGCCTGAATCCGGATGTTCCTTCTCTGGAAGAATACCTGGGTGAAGCCACGAAGATCATCGACATGATCGTGGGTCAGTCTGAGCAAGGTCTGGAAGTTTTACGCGGTTCATCGACTTATACCTATGAAGGTAACTGGAAGCTGACTGCAGAAAACGGTGCCGATGGTTATCACGTCTCTGCCGTGCACTGGAACTATGCTGCAACGACTCAGCAACGTAAGGAAAAAGAAGCTGGCGATAATATTCGTGCCATGAGCGCAGGTTCATGGGGCAAACAAGGCGGTGGTTCTTACGGCTTTGAACATGGTCACATGCTGCTTTGGACACAATGGGCCAACCCGGAAGACCGTCCAAACTTTGCCAAGAAAGATGAATATACCGAGCGTTATGGCGAAGCCATGGCGAAATGGATGATTGAGCGTTCACGTAACCTGTGTATCTATCCAAACGTTTACTTTATGGATCAGTTCGGCTCACAAATTCGTGTCCTGCGTCCGATCTCTGTCGATAAGACTGAAGTGACCATTTACTGTATCGGTCCTGTCGGTGAAGAGCCGGAAGCACGCACTCGCCGTATCCGTCAGTATGAAGACTTCTTTAATGCTTCTGGTATGGCAACTCCGGACGATCTGGAAGAATTCCGTGCCTGTCAGGCTGGTTATGCCGGGATCGCACTGGAATGGAACGACATGTGCCGTGGTTCTAAGCACTGGATTCAAGGGCCGGATGATGCAGCCAATGAAATTGGTCTGAAACCAAAACTGTCCGGCATTAAAACTGAAGATGAAGGCTTATATCTGGCACAACACCAGTACTGGTTAGAACTGATCAAAAAAGGCATTGCGACTGAAAAAGAAATTGCTGCAAACACTGAAGGAGAAACCGCATGAGCGACATCACTTTAGAAAACATTGCACAGTTCCTGTATCAGGAAGCCCGCTTTTTAGATGATGAGCAATGGGATGACTGGTTACAGTGCTACGCTCCTACTGCTTCTTTCTGGATGCCAGCTTGGGATGATGATGACCGTCTGACTGAAGACCCACAGTCTGAAATCTCACTGATCTACTACCCTGACCGTCAGGGTCTTGAGGACCGTGTGTTCCGCATCAAGACGGAGCGTTCATCTGCCACCATGCCGGATACCCGTACTAGTCACAACATCTGCAATATTGAAATTGTGGAACGTGACGGCGACAAGGTCACTGTGCGCTTTAACTGGAATACCCTGAGTTTCCGCTACAAAACCAGTTACAGCTACTTTGGTATGTCTCGTTATGTAATCAATTTTTCAGGCGAAAAACCACAGATTTTAAGCAAATACGTGGTGCTGAAAAACGATTACATCAACCAGGTTATCGACATTTATCACCTCTAAGACTGTTTCGACAGCAAGGTCAAAAAACCTTTCAGCCAGGGAAATATGGCTGAAAGGTCTAGTTTCAAAGATTTATATAGGATATTCAGCCATGTCAAACCACAATGTTGCACTCCAATTTGAAGATGGCGTTACACGTTTTATTAGTGTTGCCCAAGGCGAAACCCTGTCCGATGCAGCTTACCGTCAAAAGATCAATATCCCTCTAGATTGCCGTGACGGTGCATGTGGAACGTGCCGCGCTTTTTGTGAATCAGGTGCGTATGACATGCCTGAAGAAATGTACATTGAAGATGCACTGACACCAGAAGAAGCCGCAGAAGGTTTTATTCTGGCTTGCCAATGTAAACCGACTTCGGATGCCGTGTTCCAAATTCAGGCCTCCTCTGATGTCTGTAAAACCGAGATTCATGCATTTCAAGGTACGTTGGCCCGTGTAGAAAACCTGTCTGATTCCACCATTACCTTTGATATTCAACTCGATGATGGTCAACCAGATATCCATTTTCTGGCCGGACAATATGTCAATGTCGGCATTCCTGGCACCACTGAAACCCGTTCTTACTCATTCAGTTCCAAGCCGGGCAACCGTTTAACTGGTTTTGTAGTTCGTAATGTCCCGAACGGCAAAATGTCGAGTTTCCTCAGCGCTGATGCAAAAGCGGGTGACAAAATGACCTTTACCGGTCCATTCGGCAGCTTCTATCTGCGTAATGTGACCCGTCCGGTATTGATGCTGGCAGGTGGTACAGGCATCGCGCCATTTATGTCAATGTTACAGGTACTGGAAGAAAAAGGTTCTGAATATCCAGTACGTCTGGTCTTTGGTGTGACCAATGACTTCGACCTGGTCGCAATTGAAAAGCTGAATGAACTACAGGATAAATTCCCATGGTTCGAATATCGTACAGTGGTCGCAAATCCAGAATCTGCACATGAGCGTAAAGGCTATGTAACCGATCATATCGAAAACGAATGGCTGAACGCTGGAGATGTCGATATCTACCTATGTGGTCCAGTGCCAATGGTTGAAGCGGTTCGCGGCTGGCTGGATGCTGAAGGTGTCAAACCTGCCAGCTTCTTGTTTGAAAAATTCTCTGCCAACTAAGTTTAGAAGCCGGAGAATCTCATGAACCGTAACCCAAGATTTGAAGATAAAGTCGTAATCGTGACTGGTGCTGCGCAAGGCATCGGTCGCGGTGTAGCCATCCAGGCTGCTGCTGAATGCGCACAAGTAGTATTGGCCGATATTTCGGACTATGTGCAGGAAACCCTGGCAGAAATCGAAGCGGCTGGCGGTGATGCCATCTTCGTCAAGGCAAATCTGGAAACTTATGCGGGTGCTCAATCTGTCGTTGAAAAAGCCTTAGATACCTATGGTCGTGTCGATGTACTGATCAATAACGTGGGTGGTGCCATCTGGATGAAACCTTTTGAAGAATTCTCTGAAGAAGAAATCATCAAGGAAGTGAACCGCTCTCTTTTCCCAACAATGTGGTGCTGCCGTGCAGTACTACCGCAAATGATCAAGCAGCAACATGGCACCATCGTGAATGTGTCTTCGATTGCAACCTGTGGGATTCATCGTGCGCCGTATTCAGCATCCAAAGGTGGCGTGAATGCGCTGACCGCTTCCCTAGCCTTTGCCTATGCCAAAGATGGTATCCGCGTGAATGCTGTGGCAACAGGTGGTACCGAAGCACCGCCACGCAAGATTCCACGCAATGCCAAACCGCTGAGCGAACAGGAAGAACAATGGATGCAGGATGTGGTCGACCAGACCAAGGATCGCAGCCATATGAAACGCTATGGCACGATCCAGGAACAGGTCAATGCCATTCTGTTCCTGGCTTCAGATGAATCATCTTATATGACAGGTACCGTAGTACCGGTCGGTGGTGGAGATCAAGGCTAGTCCTGATCATCACGATTTTTGACAGGCTCATGGTTCGACGCAAGGAGGCACATTACCAATGAACACCCTGTTTCAGACATTAAAAAATGACTGGTCAATTTCAGCGACTGTTGCAGGATTTCTAGCAGTGCTGATTTCCTATTCAGGACCACTGATCATTTTTTTCCAGGCAGCGCAGCAAGCCCAGGTTTCCCCAGACATGATGATTTCATGGATTTGGGGAATTTCTATTGGTGCGGCGCTCGCAGGTATCTTTTTATCGATTAAATACAAAATACCTGTTGTCACCGCCTGGTCTGCGCCCGGAACGGCACTATTGGTCACGCTGTTTCCCGATATTTCGCTCAATGAAGCGGTTGCGGCCTATATCACCTCTGCTGTGGTGATTTTTCTCATTGGGATTACCGGTTATTTCGACAAATTGCTGTCCTGGATTCCCCAGGAAGTCGCTGCCGGAATGATGGCCGGAATTTTACTGCAGTTTGGTTTAGGACTGTTCACCGCGACCGATACCATGCCCTATATCGTCTTTGGCATGCTGGCGGTGTTTTTGCTGGCCAAGCGTTTCAGTCCACGTTATGCCATGGTCTGGGTGCTGGTTGCCGGTGTGATTTTAAGCATGCTGCTGGGCAAGATTAATCCGGTCACGGCAGATTTCAGTCTGGCAATTCCGCAATTTATTGCACCGGAATGGACTTGGAGTTCCACCCTGAATCTGGCCCTCCCGCTTATTCTGGTCAGTCTGTCGGGCCAGTTCTTACCAGGAATGGCCATTATCAAGATCAGTGGATATGACATGCCTGCCAAGCCAATTATCAGTGCAACCAGTATTGCCTCGCTCGCAGTAGCCTGTGTGGGGGGGATTACTATTGTATTGGCCTCTATTACGGCCGCATTGTGTTTAAGCAAAGACGCGCACGAGCTGAAAGAAAAGCGTTATATCGCGGGTGTGGCGAACGGGCTTTTTTATATTTTAGGCGGCCTGTTTGCCGGCAGCATTGTCATGCTGTTTAGCCTGATGCCGAAGGAATTAATTGCAGCTTTGGCAGGACTGGCCTTACTCGGAGCAATTGCCACTAACATCTCTATGGCGATGGGCAAAGAGTCGCAACGTGATGCCGCACTGATCACCTTTTTAGCAACTGCTTCCGGCATGCATTTCTTGGGGCTGAGTTCAGTCTTTTGGGGGATTTGTATTGGCCTGGTAGCACATTTTCTGCTGTCACAGAAAGACCGTAATGCTGTTCCGGTTGCAACATCAGATTCAAAACGAATTTAAAGACATCCATTAGTTTAGGGTATGTAAGGACCAGATTATGATAGATAAAAGTTCATTATCATTGAAAGAAGCACTTTCCCAGATCAAGGATGGTTCTACCATTATGATCGGCGGATTTGGGACAGCGGGTCAGCCTGCTGAACTGATTGATGGTCTGATCGAATTGGGAATCAAGGATCTTATTATTGTCAATAATAATGCTGGTAATGGCGACTATGGTCTGGCAAAACTGCTAAAGACTGGCGCAGTACGTAAAATCATCTGCTCTTTCCCGCGCCAGTCAGACTCATGGGTCTTTGACGAGCTGTACCGTGCCGGAAAAATCGAGCTGGAACTGGTGCCGCAAGGAAACCTGGCCTGCCGGATTCAGGCTGCAGGTATGGGGCTAGGGCCAATCTACACGCCTACCGGTTTTGGTACCTTGCTGGCGGAAGGCAAGCCAACCCTGAATTATGAAGGCAAAGAGTACGTTTTAGAAAATCCAATTAAAGCAGACTTTGCCCTGATCAAGGCGCATAAAGGCGATCGCTGGGGCAATCTGGTTTACCGTAAATCCGCACGTAACTTCGGCCCGATTATGGCGATGGCTGCGGATGTGACGATTGCTCAAGTTTCTGAAGTGGTTGAACTGGGTACACTGGATCCGGAACACATCATCACCCCGGGAATTTTTGTTCAACACGTTGTTCAAGTTAAACCTGCACAATAATTGGCATCGGAGATAAATAATGAGCTATAGCAAACTGACCCGTGACCAGATCGCTGAACGTGTGGCACAAGACATTCCTGATGGTACCTATGTCAACCTTGGTATTGGCCTGCCGACCAAGATTGCCAGCTATCTGCCTACAGACAAGGATGTTTTCCTGCATTCTGAAAATGGCTTGCTAGCTTTTGGCCCGCCACCTGCCAAAGGTGAAGAAGACCCTGAACTGATCAATGCCGGTAAAGAATTTGTGACCATGCTGACTGGCGGTGCTTTTTTCCATCATGGGGATTCTTTTGCGATGATGCGCGGCGGACACTTAGATATCGCAGTTTTGGGTGCTTTCCAAGTCGCTGAAAATGGTGACCTGGCCAACTGGCATACCGGTGCACCAGATGCAATTCCTGCTGTCGGTGGCGCGATGGATCTGGCCGTCGGCGCCAAGAAAGTCTTTATCACTACTGATCACGTCACTAAAAAAGGCGAACCTAAGATTGTGGCTGAACTGACTTATCCTGCGACTGGCCTGAAATGTGTGGACCGCATCTATACTGACCTGTGTGTAATTGATGTCACTCCTGAAGGCATGAAAGTCATTGAAAAAGTCGAAGGTCTGTCATTTGAAGAATTGCAGTCCATGACGGGTGCACCACTGATTGATGCGACACAGGGTTAATAATCCCTCCTAACCTCCCTGAGTGAGTTTTAAAGCACAGCTTTTAAAATTCAGCATAAGAAAGGGAGGAAAAGTCCCCCTTTGATAAAGGGGGATTTAGGGGGATTTAAAGGAACAAGGAATTTAATAAATGAAAAATGCATATATCATTGATGCCATTCGTACCCCATTCGGTCGCTATGCTGGTGGGCTGGCACCTGTTCGTGCTGATGATCTTGGCGCGATCCCGATTAAAGCCTTGATGGAACGCAACCCAAGTATCAACTGGGAAAAAGTTGATGACATTATCTACGGCTGTGCCAACCAGGCCGGTGAAGACAACCGCAACGTGGGTCGTATGTCAGCACTGCTTGCAAGTGTACCTTATCAAGTGCCAGCCACTACCATTAACCGTCTTTGCGGATCCTCCCTGGATGCAATAGCGATTGCGGCACGTGCCATTAAAGCCGGTGAAGCGAATCTGATTGTGGCTGGTGGTGTGGAATCCATGTCACGCGCCCCTTTTGTCATGGGTAAAGCAGAAACCGCTTATGGCCGTAGCCAGAAAATTGAAGACACCACCATGGGCTGGCGTTTTATCAACCCGAAACTGAAAGAACTGTATGGCGTGGAAACCATGCCGGAAACTGCTGAAAACGTGGCAGAACAGTTCAATATTAATCGTGAAGATCAAGACAAGTTTGCCCTGACCAGCCAGCAACGTACAGCAGCAGCACAAGCCAAAGGTTTCTTTAAAAATGAAATCGTGCCCGTGGTCATTCCTCAGCGTAAAGGCGAACCAGTTGTGGTAGATACTGATGAACATCCTCGTGCTTCTACAACACTGGAAGGATTAACTAAGTTAAAACCAGTCGTCAAAGCAGATGGTACGGTGACGGCAGGCAATGCTTCTGGCATTAACGATGGTGCAGCGGCACTCCTGATTGCATCCGATGAAGCCGTTCAACACTATAGTTTAAAACCACGTGCCAAAATTATTGGTTCAACGGTTGTCGGTGTAGAGCCACGCATTATGGGCTTTGGTCCGACACCTGCCATTAAAAAATTGCTTGTTCAAACGGGTTTAACTCTTGAGCAAATGGATGTGATTGAGCTGAATGAAGCCTTTGCCGCACAGGCACTGGCGGTAACCCGTGACTTAGGTCTTCCGGATGATGCCGCACATGTAAACCCGAATGGTGGTGCGATTGCCCTTGGTCATCCACTTGGTGCTTCCGGTGCCCGTCTGGTGACCACGGCCTTGAACCAGCTTGAACGGACTGGCGGGAAATATGCCCTCTGCTCTATGTGCATTGGCGTAGGCCAAGGTATCGCGCTGATTATTGAACGTGTTTAAAAAATCCCTCCTAACCTCCCTTTCTTGCACAAGGCTTAAGCAGTGCTTATGCCTTGTTCAGGGAGGAACTTTTAGAAGGAAATAAAAGGAATAACAAATGCCAATATTTACATCAAATGATGCCCAGATTAATTACCAGACTTTTGGGGATGCTAGCAAACCTGCATTGGTATTTTCCAATTCACTGGGCACCAAATACAGCATGTGGCAGCCACAGATTGCGCATTTCCAGCAAGATTATTACGTAATCTGCTATGACACCCGTGGTCATGGTGGTTCGGAAGCACCGCAAGGCCCGTATAGCCTGGAGCAGTTGGGTCAGGATATAGTGAATCTTCTGGATCATTTGAACATTGCAAAAGCAGCATTCTGTGGTATTTCTATGGGTGGCTTAACCGGTCAATGGTTAGCGATTCATAAGCCAGAACGTTTTAGCCAGGTGATTGTCTGCAATACTGCAGCCAAAATTGGCCAGGAACAGGCATGGCAAGACCGTGCTGCGCTTGTCCGTGAGCAAGGTCTTGCTCCGATTGCTGCAACTGCGGCATCACGCTGGTTTACCGATCCCTTTATCCAGAGCAACCCGGCAGTCGTTGCAGAACTTTCAAACGACCTCGGAGCTGGCAGCCCAGAAGGCTATGCAAACTGCTGTGAAGCTCTGGCTAAGGCGGATGTCCGCGAACAACTTAGTAGCATTCAAATCCCTGTGCTGATTATTGCGGGTCAGCAGGATCCGGTGACGACTGTTGCAGATGGACAGTTTATGCAGCAACGTATTGCGAATAGCCAGTTGTTTGAAATCAATGCTTCGCATATTTCCAATATTGAACAACCGGAAGCCTTTAATCAGGCAGTACAAACTTTTCTTGCTGCTTAATTCATTCTTATAAAAAAGCCACGATAATTCGTGGCTTTCTTTTATTCGAGTATTTGTTAAGCCCAGATCACTAGCATCGCTGCAATCACCACCAGCCCCAAGCCCCAATGTTCGGCACGCGCCAGTTTTTCTTTAAAGAAATAAGCGGAGATTAGCAGACTGAATAGGATTTCGATTTGTCCCAAGGTTTTCACGATTGGCACGCTCATCATACTCATGGCGGTAAACCAGCCAAGGGAGGCCATAAAGCTACAAAAACTGACTTTAAAAGTAAGCCCCAAACGTTGCCACATGGCAACTAAGGTTTTTCGGCTAAACAGACTGAGGTAAATCAGCATACTGATGCACTGGAAACCAATCACTGAAATCAGTACCCATGAAGCACGATGCACGGTTGGCAACATCGGTAGTTCCAGACTGGCTTCACGTACCAAGAGTGAAGTAATAGCAAAGCTCAAACCGCTGCCGATTCCGATGGCTAAAGTCTTGGTGGATAAGCCGGTCAGCTGATTGCCTTTACTAAGCAAAAACACAGCATAACCACCGATCAGCACCCCGATCCATGCCAGTACAGAAAGATGATCTGATAGAAAAATCACTCCGATAATGGCTGCCAGAATCGCTTCACTTTTTGCCAGTCCAACGCCAATCGCATAATTTTTCTGTTTAAACAGCTGCACCATCAAGGCGGTTGCCAGAATCTGGCTGATACCCGCAATCAGGATATAGATCCAGTACTTCGGGGTAAAATGCACCACACTTTCTACCGGTTTGAAGTGGTATAAAGCTGCAATGTAAAGCCCGGCCAACGGAAAGCCAAACAGGAAACGTGCCAGTGTCACGCCCCAAATATCGACAGTGGTACTGAGCTGCTTTTGAAAGGCATTTCGCCAGGCCTGCATAAATGCAGCCATTAAAGTAAAGAAAATCCAGCTGATTGCCATACCCTGATCATTAATACCGTAAAAGTGAATTAATTCTATGCCTTAGTACAATCTATGACTAATTAAAAATGAGATAATGGCTAATAGCTAAAAGTTTAATTTTCTAATTTAAAAATAATTAAAATTTATCAATTTGACAGGGATAAAATTGATTTCTCAGATTCCAACTATGCTAATAAGAAAATAACTCCTGATCTTTGATTAACTTATAATAAACGGCTCTTCTATTTTAAGAGACTGAAGATGTTTCATCAGAATAAACTTTTTCCATTGGAATAAAGCGAATGCCATGTTCATGAGTAAGTTCACCTGTTTCTACAAAACCAAATTTTTTATAAATATTGAAGCCATATAAACTGGATTTGACTGTGATCCTTTGATGCCCTTGATTACAGATTTGTTCTTCTAAAAAATTCCACATTTGTCGTCCATATCCCTGCCCCTGATAAGCTGGATCCAGAAAAAAGTGCATGAAGTGTGCAGGTTCCATATAGGCCACCACGCCCACAATTTTTTGATTAATTTCTCCAACAAAATAATGAATATCAGCTCGATCAAAAATGGTCTGAAGAATTTCAGGTTGAAAACGCTTGCGTCCCTCTTCACTAGAAATCAAGACATCAACAAATGGGGCAATGACGTTCGCAATTGCTAGTGTGTCCTGAACAGTGGCTTTTCTTATCTTCATCATATTTTAATACCCCAAAAGCAGAACTATAAAATGAAAAATAATTTATTTTTCTGCACGATGTATGTTTTAACATTGAGGAAAATATATACCAATTAGGTCTTATGAAAAACGCTATTCAATCAATTTTTTTCAATAATTTTTGATCTCTAATTTTTTTATAGTTTGCATTATTCAGTTTTTTTAAATTGATACTCTCGTTTTTATTTAAGAAAAAAATACATAAGTCAGTTCATCGGTTTTTTTATTTCTGTCAGCTTTTCGTCTATAAACAGTCACTAAACTATAATTTAATGAATAATTGATCACACGCATTTTACAATTAATCAACATAGTGTTTTTTAAGAAATTTTTATGATGAATTTTTAAACAGGATAAAATTCCGCAATGCAATCTGAATATAAATTATAGAGTTTCAGTAATTCATTGTAATTCATTCATTTTGCAGGGAGTATCGATGAAGTATTTTGAATGTCCAGTTTGCGAACAGCAGATCTTTTTCGCCAAATTCGTATGTGATCACTGCCTTTCGTCTATCGGCTATATCGCATCCGAAAAAGAAATGACGACATTTAAAAAGCTGAATGCTCAGGAGTGGGTTCCCGTTGCCGAGAAGTATCAATATTCCCGTTATAAACCTTGTTATAACTATACCCATTATCAGGTATGTAACTGGATGATCCCCGTAGATGACGAGGAAGATTTTTGCGAATCCTGCCAGCTGACTCATGTAATTCCAAATCTGGAAAATGCCGAAAACATGATTTACTGGTATCGGCTTGAGGAAGCCAAACGCCGGTTTCTATATCTGACCCAACGTATGAACATTATGCCTCGTCCAAAACATTCGGATGATGATCCATTAGGTTTGCGTTTTGATTTTCTTCTTCCTGAAAAAGACAAGCCAGTACTTACCGGCCATGCCAATGGGGTGATTACCTTAAATGCTTTCGAGGCCGATGTGGTTTATCGTGAAACCACCCGGGTCAATATGGGTGAAAATTACAGGACATTATTAGGGCATTTTCGTCATGAAAGTGGGCATTTTTATTTTAATGTCATCCAGCATCTACATCCGGAATTACTCGATGAACTTCGCCATTATTTTGGAGATGAGCGGCAAAATTATAGTGAAGCACTAGAGAGGCACTATAATCAAGGTGCGCCTATCAACTGGCATGAAAAATATATTAGTCCCTATGCCACTGCACACCCGTGGGAAGATTGGGCTGAAACCTGGTCACATTATCTGCATATCATGGAAACACTGGAAACTGCATTTTATGCCGGTCTACGCGTGGAAGGTAATGGCCGAAATCTAGCCAGTATGGACTTTAAAGAATGCCCGATTGGTGGACAGGATTTTGAACATATCCTGGAAAACTGGGTCACCCTGACTTTTAATTTGAATGCCTTAAACCGCAGTATGGGTCTGGAAGATGCTTACCCCTTTAAGCTGACTGAAGCTGTGAAAGATAAACTGCGTTTCATTCATCGGCATATCTTGGATAAAGTCTTTAATAACCCACGTCTGATTCAGAACTAAAATATTTATCTAGTACAATAAATAAAGCCCGTGATTCACAGGCTTTATTTTGGGCTTATTTTAAGAAAGAGAACTAAGCAATTTTCATTGAACCGGTTTCTTCAAACTGGGCATGCCAGGACAAAGCTTCATTTAACAAATGCGGTGTTTGCCCACCATGCGCACAGGCGCGCTCAAAGTAATCATTCAGACTTTTACGATAATCGGGATGAGCACAAATATCGATAATCTTGCGGGCACGTTCACGTGGTGCCAATCCGCGCAGATCGGCCAAACCTTGCTCTGTTACCAGAATATCCACGTCATGGTCAGTATGATCTGTATGGCTCACCAGTGGAACCACAGACGAAATCGCACCACCTTTGGCATAGGATTTAGTCACAAAAATCGCAATATGTGCATGACGGGTAAAATCACCTGAGCCGCCAATACCATTCATCATCTTGGTGCCAGCGACATGGGTTGAATTCACATTCCCGTAAATATCAAACTCCAGTGCGGTATTGATTGCAATTATACCCAGACGGCGAATCAGCTCAGGGTTGTTGGAAAGTTCTTGCGGGCGTAAGACAATTTTATCTTTGTACTGATCAAAATTCTTCATCACCCGTGCCGCACATTCATCGCTCAGGGTCATGGAACAACCAGAAGCAAAGGTCATTTTTCCTGAATCGATAAGCTGGAAAGTACAGTCTTGCAGGACTTCAGAATACATTTCAAGATTATTGAAATTAGAATGTTCAAAACCTGCAAATACGGCATTTGCCACGGAACCTACTCCGGACTGCAGCGGCCCCAGATTTTCAGGTAATCGTCCTGCGGCGACTTCATTTTCAAAGAATTGAATTAAGTGGCTGGCAATCGCCAGTGTTTCTTCATCCGGCTCATCCATTGCGAAAGAAGTATCCGGAATCTCATTAATGACAATCGCAGCAATTTTTTCAGGTGCAACATGGATTCCGATTGTACCTATCTTGTCACTGGCTTGCGTCAAAGGAATCGGACCACGGTTTGGACGGGTTTTAGGCAAATAAATATCATGTACGCCTTCTAGCACCGGATTAACTGTTGTATCAATTTCAACAATGACCCGATCTGCCATTTCGATGAAATTCGCCGAGTTTCCACAAGAACCGGTCGGAATAATCTGGCCATCTTCAGTAATGGCCGTTGCGGCAATTATAGCTACATTAATCGCCGGCAGGTTTTTATGACGGATATTGTCTGCCAGTTCAGAAAGATGCTGATCGATATACATCACTTCACCATTATTGATGGCCTGACGTAAAGAAGGATCAGCCTGATAAGGATAACGGCGGATTATAACGTTAGCTTCATTCAGTTTCCCATCAATCCGGTTCCCCAGACTTGCACCTGTCGCCAAGGTAATATGGATCGGATGCTGCCGGGCATATTCAGCCAATGCCAAAGGCACAGTTTTCGCTTCACCGGCGCCGCCAAAACCGCTCAAACCAATTACATCACCATCTTGAATCAATTGTAGTGCTTTTTCTACAGGTACTACTTTATCTTGTAATGCGAGCAAACGAATACGCTCTAAACCGTTCATAAAAATTCTCAAAAATTAAAAATAAAGAGACGCCTGCTCCTGGCGTACCAGAAGCATTGTGGTCTAATTCAAAAAATATTTAAGTTTGCTACTTTAAGCATATGATCATGCAATTATGAAAAGACTTAAATCAGTTCTACAGCAATCGCTGTTGCTTCCCCACCGCCAATACACAGTGCTGCAATGCCTTTCTTGCCACCAGTACGCTTTAAGGCATGAATCAAGCTCACAATAATTCGGGAACCGGAAGAACCTAGGGGATGACCAAGCGCACAGGCACCGCCATTGACGTTCACTTTTGCTGGATCAAGTTTAAAAGCATCTATTGCTAACATGGTTACCATGGCAAAAGCTTCATTAATTTCCCAAAGGTCTACGTCCTGAGCATCCCAACCCGTTTTTTGCAAGACTTTTTCAATCGCGCCCACTGGTGCAATGGTGAATTCTGATGGATGCTGCGAATGGCTGGCATAAGCCAGAATATTCGCTAGAGGTTTCAGGTTACGCTGTGCTGCAATCTCGCTCGATGTTACGACCAGTGCTGAAGCACCATCGGAAATTGAACTGGCATTTGCCGCAGTAATTGTTCCATCCTTTTTGAAAGCTGGACGTAAGGTTGGAATTTTGTCAGCCTTGGCATTTAAAGGCTGTTCATCCTGTTCTACCACGACATCGCCTTTACGGCTACTGACAGTGACCGGTACGATTTCATCTTTAAAGAAACCTTGCTGCACCGCTGTCACGGCTTTATTTAATGAGCCAATCGCATAGGCATCCTGCTGCTCACGGGTATAGCCCTTTTTATCTGCCATTTCCTGAGCAAGGATTCCCATCGACAGACCTGTTTCCGCATCTTCCAGACCTTCCTGGAACATATGGTCAATGACTTTTCCATGCCCCATACGGAATCCGGCCCGTGCCTTGTCCATTAAATAGGGTGCGTTTGACATCGATTCCATACCACCTGCAACCACAATCTCTGCTGAACCGGCCTTGATTGCGTCTGCTGCTTGCATCACCGCCTTCATGCCTGAACCACAAATTTTATTAATCGTGGTCGCCCCGGTGGAATCCGGTAGACCCGCCTGACGCATGGCCTGACGTGCCGGACCCTGTTTTAAACCGGCAGGAAGAACGCAGCCCATAATCACTTCATCAATATCATTGGCTGCCAGACCTGCACGCGCTACCGCTTCCTTGATCGCTACAGCACCCAAATCTGGTGCCGTACAGCTTGAAAGTGAGCCTTGAAAACCGCCCATTGCGGTACGTACAGCTTCTACAATTACAATCATTCTAATCTCATCCTTTAACATCATTGTTATCAACACTGCAAAGTAATAGCTCTACAGTGTTCGTCCTTCGCAATATTTGCGGGTTTAGGCCTGTGCAGTGAAATATTCTTCTGGCAATTGCATCACCAGCTCCGCACCTGCCTGAATACGTTGAATTCTCGCACTCAAATCCGGGAGTACTTTAGCAATATAGTAATTAGCCAGTACCAGTTTATTCTGGAAATAGCTTTCTTCTTTGGTAGCCGCCGCTTTACTGATACGCGCATACATATAGACGAAGCTCAACAAACCTACGGCGTGCAGATAATCAACAGCAATGGAGTTGGCGAAATCAGGATTCTGCTGAGACTGCTCAACAATAAAATTGGTAATATCTTCCAGTTGCTGACAGGTATCTAAGGTTGCCTTTTTAATCGTTAAGGCATCATCTAGACTTTGGGCAAATTCACGGATTTCTGCAATATACTCTGCAATATATGCACCTTTACATTTCGTAGTTTTACGGCCAATCAGGTCAATTGCCTGCACCCCATTGGTCCCCTCATAGATCTGTGAAATGCGCAGGTCACGGATACATTGTTCCATGCCCCATTCACGGATATAGCCATGACCACCGAAGCACATTTGTGCTTCAAGTGCAGCATCCAGTGCTTTATCGGTGAGGTAAGCTTTGGCAATAGGCGTTAATAAAGCCACACGATCAGTTGCTTTACGTACCGCCTCAGGGTCGGTGGAGTATTTGGTAATATCCAGCTGCTGGCCGACATAGACTGCGAAAGCACGAGAAGCTTCATTATTGGCACGCACATTCAGCAACATACGGCGTACATCACCATGTACCAGAATTGAATCGGCTGGTTTTTCTGGTGATTTAGCACCGGTTGATGCACGGCCCTGTAAACGGTCGGTCGCATATTGTGCGGCATTCTGATAAGCAAATTCTGCCGCGCCAATGCCTTGAATCCCCATCGACAAACGTTCATAGTTCATCATCACGAACATGCCCGCCAGACCTTCATTTTCATTACCCACCATATAGCCTTTGGCACCATCAAAGTTCATGACACAGGTTGCCGAGCCTTTAATACCCATCTTATGTTCGATCGAACCGGCAGCGACCGCATTGCGCTCACCCAGGGAACCATCGGCATTAACCAGGAATTTTGGGACAATAAACAGAGAAATACCTCGTGAACCTGCTGGCGCGTTCGGTGTTTTGGCCAGTACCAGGTGAATGATATTTTCACTCAGATCATGCTCACCGCTAGTAATGAAGATTTTGGTCCCGGTAATGTTATATGAACCATCTTCGTTTGGTTCAGCCTTGGTTTTGATAATGCCCAGATCTGTCCCTGAATGCGGCTCAGTTAAACACATCGTGCCTGACCATTCACCCGTATAGAATTTTGGCAGATAGGTTTCTTTCTGTTCCTGCGAAGCACGGTCATTGATCGCCATGCCAGCCCCCACGGTTAACAGCGGGTAAAGCATGAAAGAGGGATTGGTACTCCAGATCATTTCGTCTGCAAGTACAGTCAGCATTTTTGGCATGCCCTGACCGCCCCATTCTTCAGGCGCGCCCAGCCCCACCCAGCCACCTTCGGCAAACTGTTTGAAAGCTTCTTTAAAGCCTGCAGGTGTTTTGACTTCACCATTACTAAACTGAGCACCACCTTCTTCATCTGCAGGGCGGTTCAGATCAAGAATCACATTCTTGGAAAACTTGGCCATCTCCTCCAGAATTGCATTTGCAGTTGCCATATCTAAATGTGCAAGATTTTCATTGTCTTGCCAAAATTGTTCGGCCTGAAACACATCATTTAAAATAAATTCCATGTCTTTTAGCGGCGCATTATAAATAGGCATTTTCATATTCCTTCACTGGTGATACTCAATTCTGTTACTGAGTATTTTTTCATTATGGATTCGAGAAAATATTTTGAGGATTTTTGCTCGAATCCATGCATGTCATTCAAAAATCATCATATCGAATTAATCTGGCGATGAATTCATTGACATAAATTAGCGATATAAAATTTAAAATCAAAAACTTTATACCTCTGGTATTTACTGAATCATTAAAACTTAAATCCATTGATGAATGAAAAATTTAAGCTGTTAAAATGACTCTGGCTTCACTTCGCTAAACCTTGTCTGGTCTGGGTTTAAAACGAAAATATGATTCAGCTTTATGCCCTAAAACCATAAATCAAATATATTGAAAATGGAATTTTATTTAGCAAAGTTGATCTCAAGGGTTCAATTTTCTTGACAATATTTTTAGCGCAGCTGTATATGACTTTTTTCTACAAGAAATGTTGAATAAATATACAAATTTAGATAAATATCACGACCTTAGTTTTATAGCTATACCTGTGAAAATAGCATATTCTTAGTAGGTTCCTTTTCGAAAATGATGAGTCAAGAAGATGACGACTGTAAGACAGCAGAACTTCCTTCTTCGTAAAGAGAAGATCCTGAGCATGGCGGAAAGTCTACTGCTTGATAATAATCAGGACATCACCTTGAGTGAACTTGCTGAAGAACTGGACATCGCCAAAGGAACCATCTACAAGCATTTTAAAAGCAAGAACCAGTTATATTTAGAACTCATCATTCTGAATGAAAAAAGAATTCTGGCAATTTCCGATAAATATAATAACGATATTAAAAATTATGTTTCGCAATATATGCTTTATCACATGCTCAATTCAAACCGGACTATTTTGCTGCATGTTATTGAAGAGCGTTTAACCAATAATGAAAAAAACCTGAAAGAGTTATTTCAGGAACTCTATCGTATTCGTGAAGAACGGATTATCCGCATTAAAGATATGACCCATGATTATCTGGTATCTTTAGACAGTGCCATGTCAATCCGGGATTATTTATCTTATATCTGGACAGTCACTTATGGCGCTTCATTATTATTAAATTCGACCAGTTATCAAAAAGCGATTGGTTCACGTGAACGCCTGATTAAGCTATATATTAATCAGGCATTGATGACGCCAGATAAAATATCGGCAGTTTCATAAAAAATGCCTAATCATGATTAGGCATTTTAGAATTATTTTTTAAATGGCAAATATCAAGCCATAGTTTCAGGCGGGAAGCCATCTTCAGTTAATGCCGCGATAATCTCAGATTCGCTTGCACTCGATTCAACTTCCACCATTTTGCTGACCACATCAACATCTACTTTAGCATTTTCATCCAGCTCCTGAATGGTTGCCGTCACACTACGTGCACAACCACCACAAGTCATATTTTCAATACGGAATTTCATCTTGATCTCCCTTTGATCAGTTTAAATTTGGGTTAAGCGAATTTTAATTCAAGGCTATTGATCTGCTTTGATAGCCGTATGTGCAGTTTTCCCATGTGACACACCCTGCTCAATCTGTTTCAGAATCTGACAGTCAGATTGCTCATCTCCAGCACACTGTGCAACCGATTGCTGCAAAATTTTCATCATATTTTGCATGTCCGCAATTTTCTGTTGCAGTAACTCGATATGCTTTTGCGCCAACTGTTTGACATCACTGCTGTGTCTGGCATCGTTCAGCCACAGGCCGAGCAATTCTTTCATCTGTTCAGAAGAAAAACCCAGTTCACGCGCATGCTGAATAAAACTTAAAGTCTTGATGTCATCGTCACTATAGATACGATAACCCGAATCGCTACGTTTAGGATTGGGTAATAAACCGATATCTTCATAATAACGGATCATTTTGGCCGAGATCCCGGAGCGTTTCGCGGCCTGTCCAATATTCATTACACTGCCTCCTTCAACTGGATCGGCTGATAAGTCTTTAAACGAAGCGCATTGCTGACCACAAAAACTGAGGATAATGCCATCGCGCCTGCTGCAAACATCGGTGATAACAAAATACCGAAGAATGGATACAACAGACCGGCAGCAATCGGAATCAAGGCAATATTATAGACAAAGGCCCAGAACAGGTTCTGTTTGATATTGCGCATGGTCGCCTGACTCAGGCCAATACCGGTTGCCACATGCTGTAAATTTCCAGACATCAGCACCACGTCTGCTGCTTCGATTGCGACATCCGTACCAGTTCCTATTGCCATTCCAACATCGGCCTGAGCCAAAGCAGGTGCATCATTAATCCCGTCACCGACAAAAGTGACGATGCCATGTTGCTGTTGGAGTTGGCGTACCGCATCGACTTTTTCATTAGGCAGAACTTCAGCAATGACATGATCAATCTTCAACTGTCTGGCAATGGCCTGTGCAGTATGCTGGTTATCACCGGTAATCATGGCAATCTTTAAGCCTTGATCATGTAAGGCCTGAATCGCACTATAGGTTGTGGCTTTAATCGGATCAGCCACAGCAATAATGGCAGCCAACTGCTGATCTATCGCGACATATAAAGGCGTGCGTCCCTGCTCGCCTAACTGTTGTGCTTTCTCTTTAAAAATATCGACACTTAAGCCCAATTGCTGCATCAGGCGTTCTGCGCCAATATGAATTTGCTGACCTGAAACTTGAGCTTTCACGCCTGCACCAGTGATTGAATCAAAATCACTGACTTCAGGTAGTTGCAACTGTTGTGCTTTCGCAGCTTCCACAATCGCATGAGCAATGGGATGTTCGGATTTGGCTTCCACTGCTGCGACCATTTGCAATACTATTTGCTGCTCAAAACCAGATGTCACTGCAAAATCGGTTAGGGCTGGTTTCCCTTCAGTTAAGGTTCCGGTTTTATCCACCGCCACAACTCTGGTTTGCTGCAAGAGTTGCAATGCTTCGCCTTTACGGAACAAGATACCCAGCTCTGCTGCCCGGCCGGTGCCGACCATAATAGATGTTGGCGTAGCCAGGCCCATTGCACAAGGACAGGCAATAATCAGTACTGCAACAGCATTGACCAGTGCATAAGTCAGATTCGGTTCAGGACCCAACAGGAACCAGACAATAAAAGTCAAAGTCGCGAGCAGCATCACAGCCGGTACAAACCATAAGGTCACTTTATCGACTGCCGCCTGAATGGGAAGTTTTGCGCCTTGTGCCTGTTCCACCATATGAATAATCTGAGCTAGAACTGAATCTTGTCCGACTGCTGTCGCCTTGATCTGCAAGGTGCCATTCTGATTTACCGTTCCGCCAATCACCCGATCTCCAGCCTGTTTAGCCACGGCTAAAGGTTCACCGCTGATCATCGCTTCATCGATATAACTTTGACCAGAAACGACTTCACCATCAACTGCGACTTTCTCACCCGGACGAATCTCGATCAGCATGCCCTGCTGTACATCAGCAATTTTCAGATCAACCCAGGTTCCATTTTGCTGTACTCGAGCAGTTTTTGGCTGCAAGCCAACCAGATATTGAATCGCTTCAGAGGTTTTACCTTTGGCTCGAGCTTCCAGATAACGTCCCAGTAAGATCAAGGCAACAATCACAGCCGCCGCTTCGAAATACACATGTACAGTGCTTTGCGGCAATAATTGCGGAAAGAAAGTGGAAATACAGGAAAATCCATAAGCGGCTATTGTTCCCACGGCAACCAGAGAATTCATATCGGGTGCCAGTCGCAACAATGCCGGAATCCCATGCTGATAAAACCGCCGTCCTGGAATCAGCAAAACCAGAGTCGTCAGTACAAACTGGATATACCAGCTGTTTTGGGTACCTAGCGTATGTGCAATCCAGTGATGAAAAGCCGGAATCAGATGTGAACCCATTTCCAGAATAAACACCGGAACAGCCAGAATTAGTGCTAACCATAAGTCACGTTTTAGCTGTTCAGTTTCAGCGGTTTTCTTTTCCTGAAATGCCGTCTGGGCATCGGTAGCCTGTGTATCTAATTTTTCATGGGCGTTATAGCCAGCTTTTTTGACAGCAGCAATTAAAGCTGGAAGCTGACTACGCGGCGCCTTGACCGAAGCTGTTTCAGTGGCGAGATTGACGTGTGCTTCACTTACCTGATCGACTTTTAATAAAGCCTTTTCTACACGTGCCACACAGGAGGCACAGGTCATTCCTTCAATAGCCAGTTCAATTCGGTCGGTTTGAATATCAAAGCCGGCCTTTTGTACCGCCTTAACCAGTTGGGAAACAGCGAGAGGACGAATTGCAGTGACGTGAGCTTTTTCGGTTGCCAGATTAACCTGCGCATCCAGTACCTGATCGACTTTTTTCAAGGCTTTTTCAACACGAGCTACACAAGAGGCACAGGTCATGCCTTCAATATTTAAATCAAACTGCTGGATCACGGCTTCAAAACCGATTTTATTGATAGCATTGACGAGTTGCGTTGCAGGAATAGGTTGTTCACTTTTTAAAAAAGCCTGTTCAGTGGAGAGATTGACGTTCGCTTCCACCACACCTTCAATTTTCTTTATGGCTTTTTCCACACGTGCGACACAAGAGGCACAGGTCATTCCTGAAATCTGTACCTGCTGTTCGTACAACTGTGTGGTTGCTGGTTTATTCATTCTGCACTCTCCATTCACCCATTCACTGCCTATGCTATAGCTTAAACATTACCATAATGGGAAGGTCAAGCTTCTGGTTTAAATTCTTGATCTTTCATTATATGAAGGCATAAAGTCCAATAAAAAAGCCCAAAGATGACTTCAGGCTTTTTCGAGATTTAGTGAAACTAATTTGTTAAATATTTACTCAGCAGAAATATCTTCAAAAAGAATTGAAGATAAATAGCGCTCACCACCATCTGGCAGAATCACCACGATATTTTTGCCTGCATTTTCAGGACGTGCAGCCAGTTGCGCAGCTGCAGCCATTGCAGCACCACTTGAAATACCCACCAAGATGCCTTCTTGAGTCGCAGTTTTACGTGCCCATTCCACTGCATCGCTACTAGTAATGGCAATCACTTCATCTACCAGATCCAGATCCAGGTTCTTTGGAATAAAGTTCGCGCCAATACCCTGAATTTTATGTGGTCCTGGAGTGAGTGTCTCACCACGTTTTGCCTGACCAATAATGGCAGATTCAGCAGGCTCTACAGCAACTGAATAAATCGGCTTGTTTTTCACTTTTTCAAAAAAGCGTGAAATACCGGTAATCGTACCGCCTGTACCTACACCCGCTACCAGAATATCGACATTACCTCCAGTCGCTTCCCAGATTTCAGGACCGGTCGTCTCTTCATGGATTTTTGGGTTGGCCGGATTTTCAAACTGTTGTGGCAGGTAATACAGTTCAGGATTTTCATTCACCAGACGTTGTGCTTCTTCCACCGCGCCTTTCATGCCTTTGGCTGGATCTGTCAGTACTAAATTAGCACCTAATGCTTTCACCACTTTACGGCGTTCAATACTCATGCTGGATGGCATGGTTAAGGTAATATCATAGCCTTTAGCCGCTGCTACAAATGCCAGCGCAATACCGGTATTACCACTGGTTGGCTCAACAATGTGCATACCCGGCTTCAATTTACCTGACTTTTCTGCATCAGCAATCAAGGCTGCGCCAATACGGCATTTCACCGAAAATGCCGGGTTACGGCTTTCAATTTTCGCAAGTACAGTCGCTCCGCCTGAAATGGCACGATTGATACGAACCAGAGGGGTATTACCAATTGCCTCTGCATTATTGCTATAAACCGCGATACCTAAATTGGCAGGTGTTGGAAAAGCTGAATCTGTAGTCATTAGAATATCCTTGATGTTATTCGCCAAGATGTATTTACATGATACAAGCATTTTCCGGCTTTGTAGATGCCTGAAACAAGATGGAATCACGATAGCAGTTTGAAATGAAACATCTTCTTTCTAAAAAACCGGAACACGATAAAATTATCTTATATTTTAATTAGTAAATTATAACTATTCTTGATAACACAATTCATTAAAAACCATAGTAATTCACGCTTTCTATCCATCAATTCATGCTGTTCGAGTCGTATAATTCGCGGGCTGTAATTGTATAAATGGACATAGTAAATGAAAACCGATCTTGAAATTGCCGCGATGCGGGATTCAGCTCAACAGGTTGTCGGTATTTTAAAGTTAATGGCCAATACGGACCGACTGCTCATTTTATGTCATCTCTCCCAAAATGAACTGAATGTCTCTCAAATTGAAGAGATTACCGAGATCAGACAGCCAACCCTGTCTCAGCAGCTCATGATTTTGCGTAAAAGCGATGCGGTAAATACCCGTCGAGACGGTAAACAGATCTATTATTCGATCAAAGACCAGAACCTGGTAGAAATGTTAAAAAAGCTTTATCAAATCTACTGTGTAAATCAAGCAGTCGCTTAAAGCTGCAATTTACCTCATTCGTCCTGTTTTATTTTAAAGCGATCTGCCTGATTTAAATTTTCTCTACTGAGAGTTTTAAGTCTTTTGCCTTGATCCTTTGTCCTCTCATTCATTTTTTAAAATGTGAATGATCACCTATTTATATCCTAAGACTTCTTAGCAGAATTTGTGCATAATATATCTATATTTGTGATTTAGACCTGTATATGCCAAATTTTAAGTCTAGACTGCTCAATAGACTCCCTGCCTGGTCATGGTTAAGTCAGTACAGCCCAGTGAAATTAAAATCAGATGTACTGGCTGCCCTGATTGTCGTCGCGATGCTGGTACCCCAAGGGATGGCCTATGCCATGCTGGCAGGTTTGCCACCGATTATGGGACTCTATGCCAGTATTCTACCAATGATCATTTATGCCTTATTGGGCGGCAGTACGACCTTATCGATTGGACCAGTAGCCATCATTTCCATGATGACCTTTGCCACACTGAATCCTTTATTTGAAGTAGGTTCTCCGGTCTATATTGAAGCGGCAACTTTATTGGCATTGATGGTCGGCATTATTTCCCTGCTTTTGGGCCTGTTCCGTTTTGGCTTTTTGATTCAGCTGATCAGCCATCCAGTCATTCAGAGTTTTATTATTGCTTCGGCTCTATTGATTGCTTTTGGACAGTTCAAATTTCTGGTGGATTTGCCTTTAAAAGCCAATAATATTCCCGAGCTGGTGAAAAGCCTGGTTGAATATTTGCCACTTTTGCATCTTCCGAGCCTGATCTTTGGCCTGCTTTCTATCGGCCTACTGGTTTATCTGCCAAAACTATTAAAATCTCAAGCGATACAAAGTCGGATCGGTTCGACTGATTTTCTGGTTCGAGCAGTTCCACTGTTTCTGGTTTTTCTCGGTATTGCTGCCGTTCTGTTTTTGGATTTAAAAGTTCAAGGCATTAAAACGGTCGGAGAAATTCCTTCAGGCTTTCCGCCCTTGTCTTTCCCGCACTGGAACTGGGAACTGGTGATGACCTTATTACCGGGTGCCAGCATGATTGCCATGATCAGCTTTGTAGAATCTCTCTCTATTGCTCAGGCAACGGCGCTACAGCAGCGTAGCAATTTAAACAGTAACCAAGAATTAATTGCGCTCGGTGTAGCCAATATCAGTGCCGGAATCAGCTCCGCCTTTCCTGTAACCGGCAGCCTGTCACGTACGGTGGTTAATGCTGACGCTGGTGCCAAAACACCTTTGGCTGGCGTATTGTCTTCTTTATTGATTGTCGTGGTTAGTCTGTTTTTTACCAGCTTCTTTGAGGATCTGCCGCTGACCATTCTGGCTGCAACCATTATTGTGTCTATCTGGAAACTGGTCAATTTCCAGCCTTTCGTCGATGCCTGGCGTTATTCCAAAGCTGATGGCATTGCCATGTGGATTACTTTTTTTGGTGTGGTATTACTGGATATTACTACCGGTCTAATCGTCGGGATTATTTCGACCTTTATTCTTATGCTATGGCGCATCAGCCGCCCTCATATTGCAGTCGTGGGTCTGGTCGAAGGCACCCAGCATTTCCGGAATATCCAGCGTCATCAGGTGATGACTTCTGATCGGGTTCTATCTCTGCGTATTGATGAAAACCTAAGTTTTTTAAATGCGCATACTCTTAAAGGTTATCTGATTAATCAGTTAAGTTTAAATGACAAGTTAGAGCATGTGATTTTGAACTGCTCTAGTATTAGTGCCATTGACTTGAGTGCTTTGGAAACGCTGGAAGAGCTCAATGCTGAATTATCCAAACTGAATATTCGCCTGCACTTTGCAGAAGTGAAAGGCCCGGTATTCGACCGCTTGCAAGCCTCCAAACTCATGACACATTTGAGTGGCCGGATTTATCTAACCCATTTTCAGGCAATTCAGGATCTGGCTCCGGAAATCTTCGAGAAGCCTCAACATTATATGATTTAAGATTTTTTAATTCGTTGTATGATAGACATGCTGTCATGCAACGAATTGAACTGAAACATAACTGGAAATGATTGATTTAAATTCTATATTCATTTAAAAAATAAAGATTAAAAACCAATCAGTAAATCTGGCTATTTCTAAGAATTTTGTATGGAAATAATACGATCAAGATAAAAAACCATCTTAATTATTTATTAATTTTCAGTCACTTAAATATTATCTAAAAATATATTTTAAGCGATCCTTAATTTAAGTATAAAATAACGCAAATTTTTTTCGCATTTAGCCCTCGTAATTTTCACAAGGCAACCTTATGTTTTCTGCCCTATCGCGTCTGAGTTTAGTCTCCCGAATCATCATCGCCATTATTCTAGGCGTTGGTGTGGCTCTGTTATTTCCTGAAGCTGCACCTTCCTTAAGCCTGTTGGGTGATCTGTTTATTAAGGCACTAAAATCCGTCGCGCCAGTTCTGGTTTTCATTCTGGTTCTTGCATCAATTGCAAATTTCCAGGTTGGCCAGACCAATTCAACGATAAGACCTATTATGCTGATGTATGCTGTCGGCATGTTCCTGGCAGCATTAAGCGCTGTGATCGCCAGTATTTTATTTCCAAGCACATTGTTCCTGGATATTGCAGCGCAAGGTGATTTACAGCCGCCAGGCAGCCTAGGTGAAATTCTCAAAAATTTGGTGCTGAGCTTTGTAGCGAACCCGGTGGTTGCCATTGCTGAAGCGAATTTTATTGGAATTCTGGCATGGTCAATTGCGTTAGGAATTGCCTTCCGTCATGCATCACACACAACTAAAACCTGTTTAAATGACGCTGCCAATGCAATCAATTATGTAATTCGTCTGGTGATCAGCTTTGCGCCAGTGGGTATTTTTGGTCTGGTTGCCGTGACTTTTGCTGAAGCGGGCCTAGATACCTTGACCAGCTATGCGCATTTATTAGCTGTTCTGCTGGGTACCATGGTATTTGTAGCCTTGGTGATTAACCCGTTAATGGTCGGTTTCATTACCCGTCGTAATCCGTATCCACTGGTCTTTACCTGCTTACGTGAAAGTGGCATTACCGCGTTCTTTACCCGCAGTTCTGCTGCCAATATTCCGGTAAACCTGGACTTGGCAAAACGCTTAGGTGTGAAAGAGACTACTTCAAGCGTAGCAATTCCTTTAGGTGCAGCAATTAACATGGCCGGTGCATCAGTGACGATTACCGTGTTGTCTTTAGCTGCAGTAAATACTTTAGGTGTTAATGTTGACTTCACTACTATGCTAATTCTTTCTATCGTAGCGACTGTGTCTGCGTGTGGTGCTTCAGGTGTGGCTGGTGGTTCACTATTGCTAATTCCCGTGGCTTGTGGCCTGTTCGGGATTTCTTCAGATATCGCAATGCAAGTGGTGGCAATTGGTATGGTGATCAGTGTATTGCAGGACTCTACCGAGACTGCACTCAACTCATCTACCGATGTTTTATTTACAACAGCAGTAGACCGCGCTACAGATTGATTTTATATTGAAGAATCAAGATGTTTTTCTAATGATATTGCCATGCCATTACAGCGTTTACCATCGTGGGTTCAATTGGGTGCATTCTTCCTTGCGGTAAATGCCGGAATGATTAATGTATTAGGACTGGTGACCGTGTTGCATCAGTCCGTTTCACATATGACCGGTAACGTCAGTATGCTGGCGATGGCGCTGCTGGACTGGCAACCACGCCAGATTTTGTATCTGATTCTGGTTACGCTCTGTTATGTGATTGGCTCGATGTATAGCGGGCTGATTTTAGGAAATAGTCACTTTCGCTTGGGACGCCTGTATGGTTATCCTTTAAGCCTGGTGGCTTTTTTTATATTCATTTGCTGGCTGTTATTGCCCTATTTCCCGCGTTATGCCTTGTTATGGGCCTGTGTCGCGATGGGTGTACAAAATGCCATGGTCAGCCACTATAAAGGTGCGATTATCCGGACCACCCATTTGTCTGGTGTACTGACCGATTTAGGTCTGGCTATGGGCTATCGCCTGCGTGGTCTGGTAGTAGAATCCCGTAAAGTGATCCTGCATATGCTGATTCTGGCCGGCTTTTTGGTGGGTGGCATACTTGCCAGCTGGATTTATCCTTATTTAAAATTAAATGCATTCCTGGTCCCTACAGTGTTAAGCCTGCTGCTTAGCCTGACCTATTGGGTGATCTATTTACGTTATCGACATCAACACGACTAATTTCTGGAAATTCTCATGGTTAAAAATGCATTACAGGCACAATTGTTAAAGGCAGGCTTGGTCGATAATAAAAAAGCCAAAAAACTGTCTAAACAGGCTGTACATGAAAAACGCACAGGTGACAGTAAAGAAGCCGAAATCAAGGCCAAGATTGAGCAGGACAAACAGGAAAAGCTGGCTAAAGACCAAGCCATTGAACAGGCGAAAAAAGCCCAGTTGCAGGAAAAAGAACTCAAAGCTGCCATCATGCAGATGATTAACCAGCATAAAATCCGCGATACGGATGGCGAAATTAGTTATCAGTTTATTGATGACAGCAAGATCAAGAAAGTTTATATCAACCAGCAGATTTATAATGCACTGGTCGCTGGCAGTCTGGTGATTGCACGTGAAAATGAGAGTTATGCCTTCCTGCCTAAAGCTCTGGCGGATCGCATCAATTCAAAAATGGAAGGCTTTATCATCGTGAATAATTCAGAGAAAAATGAAGAAACTACTGATGAAGAAGATCCATATGCAGCTTATGTGATTCCTGATGATTTAATGTGGTAAACACATTTTCCTTAAAAGAAAAGCATAAATAAAAAAACCGGCATACTTGCCGGTTTTTTTAATCTGTTTCATTAAGTCTATGTCAGCTTGTCTTTTGCATATTCTTGTTTTAATAGATAGCAAATTTCACTCAATTCAAATCCTATGTGGAAACTTCAGATTTCATATAACAGGCTTTAAATGAAAGCGCTAATAACTAAAATTTAGTCTGTAAATATTCAATAAATCCCTCAATTTTCTTAATCACGTATAAGCAGATATGCAAAGGACTCACGTTATTTTGCTGAGCTTTTTCTACCCTATACTTTGCTCTTTCTAAGAGTGCTATTACATAATGTATAGAGCTTTTAAGAATTTTTTCGTATCTTTTTTTGAATACAAGTAACAATCAATTTTTTCAAAAGATTCATCATTAACCACTATCTCTAATATAGTGTTATTAATTTCATGGCTTATTGATTGCTCAATATGTTCCAGTTCATAGGAATGTAAGCTTGTGCTATAACTATTTGAAGATTTTTCATTTTTAATGATTAAGATTATATGATTTTAATCCTAGCACTATCCCCTAAAAAAAGTAAGTATATAAAATGTAAAATAAACATTAAGTTATGTTGAACTAACATAATAAACGCTATACCAAATTCTTTAATTCACTCTGACCTTTTTTAATTTTTTAAAGTTTAAAAAGAAGCATAGGAATACCAAGTTAGGCTGTTCTATCGATTTTTCACATTTCCTAGCCATTAACCAATCAATTTTCATTGATCTATTCAATCTGAATTAACCTCAAGGAAAAAAATACTGTTCCGATAAAATAAAAACAAATGCCTGAATAGTGATTAAGTTTGCAGCCTCTAAGAAAGATATGTTTTAAAAGGTTATCCAAGATTAAAAAATTGCGTTTAAACCTATAAACTCTAACAAATTTTTTGAGTTAAAGAGAAAGATCAGTTGGAACAGTTTAATTTTATTCAGAATATTCGAGATTGGGCCGATCAGTACCCATGGCTGGAAATGTTATCTTCACTGAGTATTGTGATTTTACTGGCCATCCTTGCCAATGTGTTTGCCAAACAGATTGTCGTACGCGGTATTCGTCAACTGATTTCCAAAATGCCCTTTGCCAATAATCAGATTTTTGCTGAACATAGTGTGATTCGCCGGATTTCCAATATTGTTCCGGCAATCGTGATCATGAACGGGATTACCACTGTCCCGCATTTATCCGATAAGGTGCAAACCTTTGTGCAAATGGGTGCTCAGGCGTTTATTTTCCTGACCATTGCTCTGGCACTCGGTGAGTTACTGAATATCTTTAACCTGATTTATCAGCGTAATCCCAAGTCACGCAACAAGCCGATTAAAGGTTATTTACAGCTGGTCAAGCTGATCATCTTCATTGTTTGTGGCTTGATGATTTTAGGCACTTTCCTGAAAAAAGATGTATTCACCTTGCTCGCTGGCTTTGGTGCGATGGCCGCTGTCCTGATGCTGGTCTTTCAAAATACGATTCTGTCACTGGTGGCTTCGGTTCAGATTTCATCTTATGACATGGTACGTATTGGTGACTGGATTGAAATGCCGACCCTAAATGCCGATGGTGATGTCATTGATATGTCATTACATACAGTGACTGTGCAGAACTTTGACAAGACTGTGACCACGATTCCGACCAATAAACTGGTGACTGATACCTTTAAAAACTGGCGCGGCATGCAGGAAGCGGGTGCCCGCCGGATCAAACGTTCAATTCATATTGATCAAACCAGCGTACATTTCATGACGGCTGAAGAACAGAACAAGCTGAAAAATTTTATCCTGCTGGATCAATATCTGAATACCAAATCAGAAGAACTAGAGAAGTTTAACCAGCAGCTCCAGCATCATTCACAATACAACCAGCGCCGTCTGACCAATTTAGGAACGTTCCGCGCTTATCTGGAATTTTATCTGCAACAGCATCCGGGTATTGCCAAAGATTTCTCATTGATGGTGCGTCAGTTACAACCGACCAGCGAAGGTTTGCCACTGGAAATTTATGCTTTCACCAATACGACGGTTTGGGCAGAGTATGAGAATATCCAGTCAGATATCATGGACCATATTCTGGCGATTATTCCGGAATTTGGATTGAAAGTTTATCAGGCGCCTTCTGGAAGTGATTTTAAAGAATCTTTTAACGCGAGTTCTTCATCTCCGATTATCACTTAAACTAACCTCTTAACTTAAGCCCGACATAATCTCTATTTCGGGCTTTTTTATTCTCAGTATTTAAAACGATTTCAAGCTCTTATTTTTAGTTTTCATATCAGCTGGCATAAATCTGGCATGAGTTTCTGCTCTGCAACCTAAAGTTTGATTTAGTTAAACATTTGTGGCAATTTCACTCAAATTCAGACTTCAAAAAGCAGAATCCTTTATAATCCTCGCAAAGAAAATACATGATAAGAGTACGTTAATGTTTCGATGGCTTGAACGGCTGGTAGACCCCTATCCCACCAAAAACCTGAATCAACCTTTACCCACCAGCTTTTTCCCCTTTGTCTGGCAGGCAGCTTATGGGGTACGCCGTTATTTGCTGATTCTAGTGTTGTGTACCGCAGGTGCAGCTAGTTTTGAGGCCTTACTCTATTCAAAAATTGGCGATCTGGTGAACTGGTTGAGCCAAAGTCAGCCAGACACTTTTTTAGATCAACATGCCAGCAATCTAACCTTATTAAGTATTATCTTGCTGGCCAATATCCTGTTTGCCAGTGCCCAGTCCCTGATCAAGCATCAGATTTTATACAGTAATTTCCCGATGCGTCTGCGTTGGCGCTTCCATAATTTATTGCTCAAACAGAGTTTGGACTTCTTCCATAATGACTTCGCCGGACGTTTATCAGCCAAAGTCATGCAAACGGCGCTGGCGATCCGGGAATTCTGGGTCATTTTGGGCGATATGTTGGCCTATGTGCTGATTTATTTCGTCACAATTAATATTGTTTTGGGTGCCATTTCACCCTTACTTATTTTGCCGCTTATGGTCTGGCTATTACTGTTTATCTGTGCTGCCTGCTATTTTATTCCAAGATTAAGCAAGATTTCATCCTTACAAGCGGATGCACGTGCAGTCATGACCGGACGTGTGACTGATGCCTATACCAATATTCAAACCGTAAAACTGTTTGCGCATGCAGGTCGCGAAAGTCAGTATGCCAAATCCTCCATGCAGGAATTTATGGTTACGGTGTATAAACAGATGCGTCTGGGCGCTCAATACGAAATCAGCATTCTGATGCTGAGTGTTGTGCTATATGCAGGTGTGCTGGGAACTGCGATCTGGCTCTGGATGCAAGGTCAGGCGCAGCTCGGGATTATTGCAGCCACCACAGCGATGGTATTAAAGCTGAATAGTATTGCCGAGTTTATGATGTGGCAGACCTCTGCCCTGTTTGAAAATGTCGGTACTATTCAGGACGGGATGAAAACTCTGAGTCGTCGAATCAATATTCAAGACAAAGAAGATGCGAAAAAACTGGAACTGAAACACGGTGAGATTAAATTCGATAATGTCACTTTTGCCTATAATGAAAAACCGGTCATTGACCAGTTTAATCTGACCATTCGTCCGGGTGAAAAAATCGGCATCGTAGGTCGTTCCGGTGCCGGTAAATCAACTCTGATTCAATTGTTACTGCATTTCTATCATCTGAATCAGGGCCGTATTCTGATTGATGGCCAGGATATTGCCGATGTCACTCAGGACAGTCTGCGTAAAAATATTGCGCTGGTCACTCAGGATACGTCTTTGCTGCATCGTACCGTTGCTGAAAATATTAAATACGGTCGTCCAGATGCGACTGATGAAGAAATGTTTGAAGCTGTACGCAAGGCCAAAGCAGAAGAATTCATTCCGAATCTGACTGATTTGCGTGGCCGTAGAGGCTATGACGCCTATGTAGGTGAACGTGGCGTGAAGCTTTCTGGTGGACAGCGCCAACGTATTGCCATTTCCCGGGTATTCTTGAAAGATGCACCGATTCTGATTCTGGATGAAGCCACCAGTGCTCTGGATTCTGAGGTTGAAGCGGCTATTCAGAATAGTCTGGATGACTTGATGCAAGGCAAAACGGTTATTGCGATTGCGCATCGTCTTTCTACCATTGCGCAGATGGATCGTCTGATTGTGATGGATCAAGGTAAAATTGCCGAGCAAGGTACGCATGATGAACTGGTGGCCTTAAACGGAATCTATGCGCAGCTATGGCAGCGTCAAACCGGCGGGTTCTTGGTACAGCAACATGCCAAAACTGATAACTTACACGAAGCATAATCGCTCTATTCAGTAGTAGCTAAGCTCTACAACAGAAACCGAAGCATTCTATTTGAGTCACTTGAATAGCCATGCTTCGGTTTGCTTTTATGGGAATATCAACTATTCCACAAGCATTTTTAAATTCCAGATTATTCAAAAAACAGCCCTATTCTGAATTAATAGAAATCTGTAGGCTTAAAATTAAATCCCTAAAATATCTCTGGTTTACATTGATTTCCAACTTTAAGTTGAGCTACTCTGCTTGAAGTTGATTAAAATCTGCTTGTGGAAATTGCCACAGCTTTGTCCAACAATTTTTATCAAGAAAATGGCTTTTTCATGCCAATATGAAGTGAAAATAAAAAAATTTGAATGAGTGCAACGGATCGCGCATGAAAACAATAGCTCCACGCCAAGACCAAGGTATTCCAGGTGTATACGGTCTCTTGCTTCTCGATGTCATTTCCCGCTGGGGGTATAATAATGAGTCGCTTTTTAAGCCTTTTGGCCTGACCAGTGAACAGTTGGCAGATCCTGATTACCGTATTCCGACCCCTGTGGCCAATGAACTGGTCAAGCATGCCCTGAAGCTCACTGGTGAACCGACACTGGGTTATCACTTAGGTACCCAGATGCGGATTTCGATTCATGGCTTTATCGGTTATGCCATCATGACGGCGAATAATATTACCGAAGCTCTGGTGCTAGCGAACCGATTCATTCAGTTACGTTTACCCTTCCTGCAGCTATTTTTCTCGACCTTTGGCGCTAAGGCAACCGTACAGTTGCAAACTGATATTCAGCTGGAACCGCTTCGCACCGAAATTTCAATTGCCCTGATGATTGGCCTGATCAGTATGGCCAAAGCCATTACCGGGGTTAACGATGCAACCGGTGAAATCGACTTTGATTTCAAAAAACCGGAAGGTTTTGAGCGCTTCATGGCGAAATTTCCTACGCATCAGTTCCGTTTTGAACAGCCGCATTTAATTTTAAGCTTTGATAAAAGCTACCTGATGAACAAGTTGGTACACGCTGATCCGATTGCTAGCCAGATTGCGATTAACCAGTGTGAAGCTGAATTATCGGCACTTGGTGAACGGCACCGGATTGCCATGCGGGTACGGGATATTCTGACTCATTCCGAACAGCATTATCTGAGTATTGAAAGCGTAGCTGAACGGCTGCATATGTCGGATCGAACCTTAAAGCGTCAGTTGGCCGCTGAAGGTACTTCTTTCTCTACGCTAGTGGATGAAGTGCGCTACCGGCATGCCACTTCCTTATTATCCCGTACAGACTTTACTCTGGAGCAGATCGCTGATGAACTTGGCTATAGTGATGTGGCCAATTTTAGTCGGGCGTTTAAGCGCTGGAGTGGTCGTAGCCCGAGCAACTGGCGTAAAGATCCTTATTTATAAGCACGGATAAACCTTTTGTTTTGGCCAAAAAGAATGTATAAAACATATCAAAAATGATCTTAAGATTTTTAGGGAGTTATCAATGAATCATCCTTCAGAATTAAAGTACGCAAGTACGCATGAATGGGTACGCATTGAGGGTGATCTTGTTGTGACCGGTATTTCCGACCATGCACAGGATGCATTAGGTGATCTGGTTTATGTAGAAGCACCAGATCTTGACTCACATATTACTGCGGGCGAACAGGCTGGCGTGGTTGAATCAGTGAAAACTGCTTCTGATATTCATGCACCTGTCTCTGGTACAGTGGTTGAAATCAATGCTGCGCTTGAAGATGATCCTGACTTCATTAATGATGACCCGTATGGCAAAGGCTGGATCTATAAAATCAAACCGGACAATATGGCAGATGTAGAAAAGCTATTGTCTAATACAGAATATGAAGCTGGCCTATAAGCTACTTTGATTTAGTATGGAAAAATAAGAATCAGCCTGCGGGCTGATTTTTTTACGCATTGAAAACTTCGTATTTAAAGCTCACCATCAAATACAATGTATTTATATCGGAATTTTATTGTATTTTTCACACATTTTTCTTAAAGTCTTTGCTGTACCTGCTATCACTCGCATCAGATAGCTCAGGCTGCTTTATAAAAATAATATTCATGCTCATCGCAGCATTTCCCTATAGATCAATTTAGGAAAATTATGAAATCCAATCTATTGCCTTTATGGACCAAGCCTTTTGTGCTGTGTCTGGCCAATAACCTGTTTTTATTTATTTTCTATTTTGCACAAACCACGATTTTACCGATTTATATCCTGAAAGAATTAGGCGGAAACTTAGCCCAAGCTGGTCTGGCCATGACCTTGTTCATGATTTCAGCGATTGCTGTACGACCATTTAGTGGCCTAATTATTGAAAAATTGGGTATCCGTAAAACCCTGATTGTTTCTGGAATCTTTTTCAGTCTATTTTCCCTAGCCTACCTGCTTGCCGATCAGTTGACGACCTTATTTATCATCCGTTTTTTGCATGGGATCTGGTTTAGTATTTTGACTACCGTCTGTGTCCCTGTAGTAAATCAGTTTATTCCAGAACAGCGTAAAGGCGAAGGCATGGGCTATTACGTCATGTCAGTCAATCTGGGTATTGTTCTAGGACCATTGATTGGCTTAAGTCTGATTGAATACTGGTCTTATTTTCAGATCACAACGCTGCTTATTGCATTAGTTTTTATCGGATTTGCTTTCTGCTTAATGATTCCGGTCAAAGAGCCTGAGCACATCATTCAAACTATTCCTGAGAAAAAAGGACTGGTGTTGTCTGATGTTGTAGAAAAGAAAGCATTGCCTGTTGCTGTTCTGGCAGCTCTGATTTCTTTCTCTTATGCCAGCATCATGTCTTTTATTGCACCTTTTGCTGCCAGTAAAAACCTGATGGCTTATGCCAGTTTATTCTTTGTCGTATTCGCCATTTCCATGATGAGTTTACGTCCGATTACCGGAAAAATTTACGATCGCAAAGGTCCACAATATGTGATTTATCCTGCGCTACTCATCTTTAGCTTAGGACTCTTTTTACTCAGTCAGATTCAGACGTTGGGGGGATTCCTGCTGGCTGCGGTATTGATTGGTATCGGTTTTGGCAGCGCACAACCTTGCATTCAAACACTGGCCATTCAACGTGCACCGAAACACCGGATTGGTTATGCTACTTCGACCTTTTATACCTTCTATGATGTAGGAATTGCGGTCGGTTCGCTACTGATTGGGGCGCTTATTGCGACTTATAGTTATCAGTTCGCCTTTATTCTCTGTAGTTTACTCACCTTATGCAGTATTGTTTACTTTAAACTGGTCGTTCAAGTTAAGACTGCCTAATACAAGTTAATATCTAAATATAATAAAAAAACAGGCAGATGAACTGCCTGTTTTAATTCTGACACGAAGATGTATTTATTCAGATGCTGAAGTATTTTCCTGTTCTTTTTCTTCAGCTTTCGGTTCTTGCATCATCGTGAATTGTGTTGCTTCTCCAGCAGCAGGATTATCCTGGCGGTTGCTTTTCAGCTTGATCTGTAAACGTAATTCATTAGTCGAATCAGCATTACGCAATGCTTCCTCATAAGAAATCGCACCCTCGTTATACAGGTCAAATAAGGCCTGATCGAAAGTCTGCATGCCCAGTTCACGAGATTTGCCCATAATGGCTTTCAGCTCATGAAACTCACCTTTTAGAATCAGATCAGAAATCAAAGGTGTATTTAACATGATTTCAATTGCAGCCCGACGCCCTTTTCCATCCTGAGTACGAATCAGACGCTGGGAAATAATCGCCTTCATATTCGAAGATAAATCCATTAATAACTGATTACGGCGTTCTTCCGGGAAGAAGTTAATAATCCGGTCCAAAGTCTGGTTAGCATTATTGGAATGCAGTGTACCCAGACATAAATGTCCGGTTTCAGCAAAGGCAATTGCGTGTTCCATGGTTTCGGTATCCCGAATCTCACCGATCAGAATTACATCGGGGGCCTGACGCAAGGTATTTTTCAGCGCATTGTGCCAGGAATGGCAATCGACTCCAACTTCACGGTGAGTAATCATGGATTTCTTGTGTTTATGTACATATTCCACCGGATCTTCCACGGTAATGATATGCCCCGCCGAATTTTCATTGCGGTAGTCAATCATCGCTGCCAGAGAGGTCGATTTACCTGAACCCGTTCCTCCTACAACCAGTACCAGACCGCGTTTTTCCATAATCACGTGTTTCAATGATTCTGGTAATTTCAGTTTCTGGAAATTTGGAATTTCTGCCGTAATGGTCCGGATTACCATCCCGACCTGAAGCTGTTGTACAAAAACATTTACCCGGAAGCGCGATACACCCGGTACAGTAATCGCGAAGTTACATTCTAGTTCAGCTTCAAACTCTTGACGCTGTTTATCATTCATCAAGCTATAAGCAAACAGTTTGGTTTTTTCAGCAGTAAGAATTTGTTGTCCAAAGGGCTTCATTAAGCCCTGATGTTTAATACTCGGTGGAAAATCTGCGGTAATAAATAAGTCTGAGCCCCCATATTCCACTACTTTGGTCAGCATGTGATGCATGAATTTTTTTGCTTCGTCCAACAGTTCTGCCGTGAACATTCTCTTCCCCTGGAAATACACAATTACATGAATTTAAATGCTTGATTCATGCCAATATCATTTGATTTTTATTGTGCAGCGTTTTTTTTAAAGCCTCAAACAGATTTGATTTATAAAGAAAATATTTTTTAAAATTTATATGATGTAGTTCAATTAAATATCAATTAAGTAGACATATATTGCCTTTTAAAACCTATTTCATTTTAAAAGAATATTACAATGAAAAAGATCATATTCAGGATAAATGCAAGACGGTGAAACTGAATTCACCAGGCAAGTAAGGATAAAATTAAAAAATTAGATAGGTGGCCTAAAACTGCCTTGCTTAAAAGCCACCATTAAAGAAGATTTATGACTCAGTTCTATTGAACTGAATAGTAGTCTGTTTATTAAAAAGCCAAGATTAATCAGGAGAAAGTGCACGCGATCTGGACTGTTCCAGAAGTGAAATCTGTGCATTTTCTGCCTGTAAAACAGGATTAATACGACTGCTCTTCAGCTTGATTTGCAAACGTAATTCATTGCTGGAGTCTGCATTACGCAAGGCTTCTTCATAAGAAATAATGCCTTGGTTATATAAATCAAATAATGCCTGATCAAAGGTTTGCATGCCCAGTTCCCGCGAACGAGCCATAATCGTTTTAAGTTCATGGAATTCACCTTTACGAATCAGGTCAGAAACTAAAGGAGTATTTTGCAGAATTTCTACCGCAGCCCGACGACCTTTACCATCTTCAGTGCGAATTAGCCGCTGAGAAATCACGGCTTTGATATTAGCTGATAAATCTAGCAGTAACTGATTACGGCGTTCTTCTGGAAAGAAGTTAATAATCCGGTCCAGTGCCTGATCGGCATTATTAGAATGGAGTGTTGCAAGACATAAATGGCCAGATTCAGCAAAGGCAATTGCATGCTCCATACTGTCTGTATCCCTGATTTCGCCAATCACGATAACGTCAGGTGCCTGCCGCATGGTATTAATCAGTGCATTGTGCCAGGAAACGCAATCTACACCAATTTCACGCTGGGTGATCATCGAGTTTTTATGCTGATAGACATATTCCACCGGGTCTTCGATCGTAATAATATGCCCTTCAGTATGAGTATTACGATAATCAATCATGGCTGCCAATGTAGTCGATTTCCCGACACCCGTTGCACCAACTACCAGCACCAAACCACGTTTCTGCATGATGACCTGTTGCAATGAAGCTGGTAAGCCTAACTGCTCAAAGCTTGGAATATCTGTCGTAATGACCCGAATCACCATGCCTACATTGTGCTGTTGCTGGAAGACATTAACCCGGAAGCGCGACACGCCCGGGATGCTAATACTAAAATTGCATTCCATCACCGATTCAAATTCCTGAATCTGTCGCTCATTCATCAAGGCATAAGCAAACAAACGGGTCTTATCGGCTGTGAGTTTCTGCTGGCCAAACGGTTTCATTAACCCTTGCTGTTTGATACTGGGCGGGAAATCAGCTGTAATAAAAAGATCGGAACCACCATATTCAACGACTTTGGTCAGCATATGGTGCATAAATTTACGTGCTTCATCGAGCAATTCAGTTGTATACATAGCAAGCTTCCTAGGATCATTACTCATCCGCTGTTTAAAAACAGTATCAGGCTGACCTCTAATAAATTATTGTTATTGTTTATTTTTTTAAATTAATTATTTTTTATGAATTTTTTAAAATCGTTTTAATACTCATTGTTTTAATTTTCAAAATATCGAATTGTTGCTTTCAGCATTTAGAAAAATACTTCTGAACAACCATATCCGATCATAATATCTTTCCTCAACGAATTGAGGAAAGATAAGATCGTGAGTTTAAGCGCTACGCTTTAAACTTTCGCATCGCAGTGAATCAGCCATATTTAACAATAATTGCTCGGTTTTTGTCCAGCCCAGACATCCATCAGTCACTGACTGGCCGTAAACCATATCTTCAGAGATTTTCTGATTGCCATCGACCAGATGACTTTCGAGCATTACACCCCGCACATTGCTGTGCAAACGTTCAGCGACGATTTGCTCCAGCACTTCAGGTTGTAGCATTGGGTTTTTTGAACTATTACCATGACTGCAATCAATAACCAGGGCCGGCAAATCGGTTGAGTGTTTCGCTTTAATTTTTTCAATTTCAGACAACTGGTAGTTCGGACCACTATTTGAACCACGCAGGATCAAATGTGCTTTTGGATTCCCTTTTGAGCTCAGGATACACGGCAGACCCGATTGGCTCATGCCCATGAACTGATGTGGATTGGAAGCTGACTGAATAGCATCAAGAGCAATTTGAATCGAACCATCTGTCCCATTTTTGAAACCGATGCTGTACGGCATATGGCTGGAAATTTCACGGTGAATTTGTGATTCACTGGTACGCGCGCCAATCGCACCCCAGGCCAATAGATCATCGAAATACGCCGTTGCCATTGGACTTAAGATCTCTGAGGCAATCGGCAGGCTCATGCCAATCAGTTTTAGGTACAGTGCACGAGATTTTTCCAGACCCAATTGCATATTGGATGAGCCATCGAGTTCTGGGTCATACAGGAAGCCTTTCCAGCCTACGGTGGTACGTGGTTTTTCAATATAGGCCCGCATAACCAGGAAAATTTGATCAGAAACCTGTTCCTGAAGCTGTTTTAATTTTTCTGCATATTCCAGTGCGGAAGCTTCATCATGAATGGAACATGGTCCGGTAATCACCATTAAACGGTGATCTTTACCCTCTAAAATATTTTGAATAATTTGACGCTGTTCAGCGACTTGTACAGCCAATTGCGGAGACAGTGGCAATTGCTGCTTAAGCTGCTGTGGTAAAGCTAAAATGGTTTCTGTTTGATGTTGTTGTGATGTATGTGCAATATTCATGACTTTAAATCCTGGGACTGGCAATCAGTCCAAACTTTTATTTGAGCGTTATGGGTCTAATCGAAGATGTCGAAAGCGTCATTAGCTGGCTAAAGTAAGACCAATAAAAGTTGCTAAAGTATGAATAGTTAAAGTTTGTCATGGCTGTCTCCAAAAAATTGTTAAATCACATGCATAAAAAAACCTGATCAGGGTTGCCGATCAGGTATTAACTGGTGGGCAACCTTTTCATTGCCCAAACGCATTCAGGCAATTATCTAAACTGCCAGAAATAAAAATAAGCGTTTGAAATGATAGGTTGCTTTAACATGTTTATGTCTTTCATAAAAATGTGAATCTGAAATTAAAATACGCGCTCTATCCAGTTTTGACAAGTAGTAAATATAAAAAAATATTTATCAGTATTTATACTTTTACTTATCGCCCTAGAATTCTAACCTTTCAGATATTAATAATGGACAAAGTCGTGACGGTCAGCAGACTTTGCCCATTTCCTTAAAACCAAGAGCATATTAGATCTTGGTTTTGGCATTTGCAATTAACGGGTTACGCGATTCCATGCATCACGTACTGCAAATTTTGCCTGTTCCCAGTTCAAGCGTGACTGGCCTTTTGCCTGTTCCCATTTTACTTTCAGATCGCTTTCTACATCTTCAAAACGGGTATTGGCATCATATGCCCCACGGTTTTCATAACCGACACGATAGGCCGCATCATAGTCACGATCGTAATCTAAATCGCTATACGTGGTACGGGCATCTGAATAATAAGGGGTTTCAACAGCATTATCTCGCCAGAAAGCTGCTTCTTCAGTCGGGTTCACAGCTTCGCCTACGCCTTTACCTGCGAGACCACCGACCACTGCCCCAACAACACCGCCTACTGCTGCACCGACCGGACCGCCTGCTGCACCGACTGCTGCACCTGCAGCTGCACCACCGGCGGCACCTACGCCTGTGCCAATAGGATGTGCACCTGGCTCGCCGCTAATTGGATCGGCGTTTAAATCATCACGGACATCTTTAGGAGAATTTTTAATACGATCAAATCTATCATTCGACATAGAGCTTATCCTTATTCTTTAAAATGATTCTTAAACATGGTTTTAATCGCGTCTATCGATACGCTTCTATTCACTATAAGCATCTGGCATGTAATGACCTTAGAAGCCTTGTGTTTTTTAGGTAAAGCTCTGTGGTGCTTTGATAGGCAAATGTATCTGATATACCTTAATTATTAAAATAAAAAGGCCGGTGTTCACCGGCCTTTATGAAGTTTAAATCGCTAAATCATCTTAATCAAAATGAATCACGCTACGGATCGACTTGCCTTCATGCATCAAATCAAAGGCTTCATTGATCTGTTCTAATGGCATCGTATGTGTCACAAATGGTTCTAATTGAATTTCGCCTTTCATGGCCTGCTCAACCATGCCCGGTAATTGAGAACGACCTTTAACACCACCAAATGCCGTACCCATCCATTTACGACCAGTCACTAACTGGAATGGACGAGTCGAGATTTCTTTACCTGCACCTGCTACGCCAATAATCACAGACTGACCCCAGCCACGGTGTGCACATTCTAGTGCTGAACGCATTACGTCGACATTACCAATACATTCAAAAGAGTGGTCTACGCCCCAACCGGTCATTTCCACAATCACTTGCTGAATTGGCTTGTCATAGTCTTTTGGATTCACAAAATCAGTAGCGCCAAACTGTTTAGCCAGTTCGAATTTATCTGGATTGGTATCCACGGCAATAATACGGCCGGCTTTGGCCTGGCGAGCACCTTGTACAACTGCAAGACCAATACCGCCTAAGCCAAATACAGCGACGCTATCGCCTTCCTGTACTTTAGCAGTGTTATGTACTGCACCAATACCTGTAGTCACGCCACAGCCTAATAAACACACTTGCTCATGGTTAGCTTCAGGGTTAATTTTCGCCAGAGAAACTTCTGCAACGACTGTATATTCAGAGAACGTTGAACAGCCCATATAATGATAAATCGGCTGGCCATTATAAGAAAAACGGGTAGTTCCATCTGGCATTACACCTTTACCCTGAGTCGCACGAACCGCTACACACAGGTTGGTCTTACCCGATTTACAGAACAGACATTCACCACATTCTGCTGTGTAAAGTGGAATCACATGATCACCCGGTTTCAGACTCGTCACGCCTTCACCTACCTCAACGACCACACCCGCGCCTTCATGGCCTAAAATGGCTGGAAATACGCCTTCCGGATCATCACCAGACAAGGTAAATGCATCGGTATGACATACGCCAGTATGGCTAATTTTTACCAGTACTTCACCTGCTTTTGGTGGAGCAACATCTACTTCCACAATTTCTAATGGCTGACCTGGGCCAAATGCAACCGCTGCACGTGATTTCATGTAAAACGATCCTTTTATTACTGATTTACAGATGGTTAACAGTAACCTCTTTCTATTCGGAGATTCAACCATTAACATCACAAGTTGAGGAATAAAACCCCTATAACTAATGGAACATCAATGACTAAGCCCTCGTCAATTACATGTTTAAGTATTTTTGTTTTTAGCCTGACTATTTCTGGCTGTGAATTAGCTCCCAATACAGCAAAAGAAGAAGCTATTACTCCAGTACAATCGACCCACTGGATCAGAGAGGAACAACTGCCACAGATTCAGGAAGGGAAAACGGCTTATCTGCCTTTATATGACGGTTTTATGAGTATGGCGGCAAGGTTATATCTGATTAATCAAGCCAAATACCATCTCGACCTGCAATATTACATCTGGAAAGATGACTATATTGGCAACATGATCCTCTCCCAATTATTAAAAGCCGCAGACCGTGGCGTGAAGGTTCGGGTTCAGATTGATGACCAGAACGGAACTCAACTGGATGATAAGCTGCTGGCCTTAGCCCAGCATCCCAATTTCGAAGTCCGACTATTTAATCCTTATAAATTCCGTCAATTGCGTGCCCTAGATTACGGATTTCGTATGAAATATGTTAATCCGCGCATGCATAACAAACTGATTATTGCGGATAGTACGGCAGCGGTCACGGGTGGTCGGAATATCAGTAGTGAATATTTTGATGCTAGTGAGGATTTTCAGTTTAGCGATGTCGATATTTTCTTTGCCGGGAAACCAGCCCACGATGCGAATCAGACCTTTATCAAATTCTGGAACGATGATCTGAGCTATGATATCCGACAAGTTCTAAATGATTCGGGTAATCCACAACTTTTAAAACGACTAAGAACTGAATTTAAAGAAGATGAAGTCGATAAAAATGAATTGAAACGCCGAGTCGGTATTGCTGAACAGCAGATTGATGAGCAGTTGAGAAAGCGCCCAATCAAATGGGGAAATGCCTATTTTGTTGCCGATGCCCCTTCCAAGGTCCGTCGTAGCGCCCAGAATGGCGATTATATTTATACCCATATGCTGGAACTTATGGGTGAACCCAAAGATCATCTGGAACTGGTTTCTTCTTATTTCATTCCTACTCAGGAAGGTGCGGATTATTTAAGTAAACGTGCCCAACAGGGTGTCAAAATCAGAATTTTAACCAATTCGTTCCAGGCAAATGATGTCGCTTTGGTTCATGCCTATTATCAGCAATACCGTAAACAGCTGCTCAAGAATGGGATCGAGCTCTGGGAATTCAAACCTTATATTGAACGACCAAAACGGACCTGGTATGAAATTATGACCGGTAATATTATTCCGGCCAAAAATAAGAACAGCTCCAGTCTACATGCCAAATTCTTTGATCTGGATGGCATGGTATTTATCGGTTCCTTTAACTTTGATCCACGCTCTGCCTATTTAAACACTGAAGTCGGTCTGGTGATTGAATCAGATCAACTCCAAGATGAAATTACCAAGTCCTTAAACCAGTATTTACCCAGAATGGCTTATCAGCTGAAGTTAAATAAACAGGGTGAGATCATTTGGCTGGAACATCAGAAAAATGGTTCAGTGATTCAGCATAATCATGACCCTGAAACGACACAATTCCAGCGTTATATGATGAATCTGGCGACAAAATTCCCCGGAGAATGGTTGATGTAATGACAAATACATTGCAATCAAATTACATTTAGTGTGATTTTTCCTTAATTGATAGTTGGCTTTAGATATTTTGGATCTTTATTGGTGATAAGCTGAACAATATAAAATTGACTAAATCTATAAAGCAGGTTTTTATACTTATATTTTTCAGCTTATTTCTTATACATTAATCAGATCAATACCTACAAAGGTTTTACCTATTCCGTTGATTGCTCTAAAATTACACTTTTCCAGTATTTTGCGAATTTTCGCTTTCCACTCCCATGCAATTTTTTGATTTAAGTCGTCAGTTTAAACTCAGTGATATTCTCACCCCTGTTAAGACCTTGCAGGATCTGTCTCAACAAGAATGGTTTTTAGCCAAAATACGGGTTGAACATGACTGCCTGTCTGATTCGGACTTGGTCGAAGGTCAGGTCGTACTTAAATCTAATCAGAATATCCAGGTCGAACTGGAATGGCTGATTCAGGATACCGGTTATGAATTACAGGTGCTATTCAAAGGTGTTGAAACCGAAGCTTCTGAAGAAACACTGGTGATGGTTAAAGGCGCGCAACTGGTCGATGAACAACAGCAACTGATTTCTGCACAAGCTTTAAGTTTATGGATTGACGGGACATTACTCCCGATGTTGCCGAATATCCGCAAAGAAATTAAAGCGCGCTTAAACCTGTGGGATTATGTGGAATATGATGGTTAATTCATTTTTCCATTTCTAAAATTTGAAAGAGCCATATCGGCTCTTTTTCGTTTACAGGGAATTTACCTAATATATTTAATTGGTTAAATTGCCCTTGCCTGAATATTTTTATGGCAATGCCTATTTTAGACATACAGATTAAGCTTGATTAAAATAATAAAGAGAAAACATCGTGATTTCCCCTTCTGAATGGCAAAATATCCGTCAAGTTGTTGCAGATGCGCAGCGTGCAGCAATGCATTGTTCGATCGCAACCGTCAATCCCCAAGGCTTTCCTAGTATTACTCCGATCGGAACTGTCTTTCTGGATCAGCAGTCTAGTACAGGTTTCTTTTTTGATACCTACTCCACCACCTTCTCTGAAAATTTACAGCATCAGCCACTTGCCTGCATTCAGGCTGTGAATAGCAGCAAACTGTTCTGGTTAAGTTCCATGTTCAAGGGAAAATTTAAGCATTATCCCGGTGTACGTTTATATGCAGAGATTGGCTCTTTACGTCCTGCAACAGCGGAAGAGATTGAGAAAGTTGAATCTCGTATCTCTACATTAAAATGGAGTAAAGGTAGCAAACTGATCTGGTCCAGCTTTCATCATGTTCGGGATATTAAAGTTAAGGATTATCGCTGGGTCGAATATCCCAATATGCAGGTAGAAAATATTTAAATACTTTCTAAAAGTAAGCTTATTTCATAAATATACTTAATATTTATATTTTTTCATAACTCAAATTAGACCGACATGCTCGAACATCATCCGGTAACTATCTGCTTTCTTATCCAGAGCCAAAGGATAAGCCCGGGATGAAGATGGCATCCGGTATAGATACAGGTCACGGCCAAGAAAATGTGCCTGTGTTGGCTCACCTATACCGGGTTTCAACGTACCTTCAGGCATAGAGAGCATCAAAGTATCTGTGGCCTTGTCGCCTGTAGTCATGATGTGGTTGCAGTCCGGCATTTTCCCTAATAGATTTTGCAAATTCGTTGGCACTACAATTTCCAGAAATTTATCGGAAGCATTTCCCTTCAGGCGTCGGATCTGATAAGCACTGTCAAAAATCGCAATCCCCGTTTCAGTTAGAAACTCACGGATTAGATGTTCCTGAAATTTTTTATTAGGTAAGTCCAAAAAGTAATCTTTATTTTTAAAGAAAATTAATCCAAATATCCGCCACATATCATTTTGGTAATTCGGATAATAAAAATTCATTTTCCAGCGCGTTGCGGGTGGCGGAAAACTGCCCAACATCAATAATTTGGCATTGGGCGGTAAAAATGGCGGTAATGGATGGGTTTCAATATCCGACATAAACTGTTCCAGATTCAGGTATTTCAGTTATTTTAGAATGCCTGACGGATCTTGCTAGCGACTTCTTGTCCCCAAAGTGTATAAACTTCCTTACTTGGATGAAAACCATCTTTGGCCATTTGTAAATTCATGGCCCGATATTTTTCAATATCGTATTCAATCCATTGCATGTTGATCTGCTTGTTCACAAATTTTTCCAGTTGTTGGTTCATGTGTTTGGCATATTGACCAAATAACCAGGCCAAAGGATTCGGTAAAGCTGGGAACATGTTCATTGGAGGGACACCGGCTGCAATGACCAGTTTTGGATTAAACTTTTGCTGGATTTTGCCATAAAACTGTTCCTGCTTCTTGATCCAGACATCGGCAGGCATGAGCTTAGTCACATCATTCACGCCGACTGAAGTCACGACCACATCATAGGATTTAGCTTCAATCTGGTCTAAAGTACGAATGACCTTTGAGGTGGTATCGCCCGTTTTTGCCTGTAACTTCCATTCAATTTCAAAGTCATTTTTTAGCTCATTCAGAATCGCGCCAAGTAAGGCATCATTCTGATGATCTACCCCGACCCCTGCTGCTGCTGAATCACCCACAATCAGTAATGAAAGTTTTTTGCCTGTTCCTGTTTGACCTTCACGTGCACCCTCTGGTTCTGGAAGTTTTATCGTATTTTTTTTGACACGGTTACCCTGAATTACGAGCGTGGGAATTAAGGCGATAGTGGCAGCTTTGAGCAACATAATGGACTAATTTATATAAAGATATGATTAATTTTACTGCAATTTATGGATTACGAGTAATACCTCAGCAGTCATTTTTAATGAATATTCACGTAACTTTAACTAGCAAAATAAAAAAATCCCGGCGTTTAACGGGATTTTTTTAATGTGGCTGATATATCAAACTTTATGATCATTCCAGCGGTTCATGCGCTTGAACGTCCCAATATCATTAAAGCGTACACCCACTTCTTTCATGACTTTATGCGCCGTTTTAGAGGTCAACTGACGTATATAAAAGGGTTCTTTGACCACAAAATGATGGATCGCATGAGTTGAACCGAAATTACAGCAAAATAACTGGAATGGCACCATCCACCATGGATTCAGTACCTGAGTCTGCTTGATGACATCGCGTGGATCAATATCACCATAATAATGCATATTGGAGCTAACGAATTGCAGGCTAAAAGAACGGATAAAATTCGGAATGATCCAAATTACTGCCAAGAAATTCACGAGCGGCATAGCTTCGATGATACTTTCCGACCAAAGCATTTCATAACCAAAGATTGGTGCAACGGCATTACCTACATGAAAGACTACAAATAAATAGCACAGACCATAATAAATCAAGCTTAATGGCAAGAAGCCTAATAGCTGAGAAATCATGGCAACTTTACGTTCTTTTTCAGGCTGTTTTTCCATAAAAAGATGAATCATTTTAAACATCTGAAAAGGACGCAAATACACTGACATCAACTGGTCACTGATCACTAGAATGCGGCGAACCCCCCATGGCATACCATTACTGATGCCACGTTCTTCAAGATCATATTCAGTGCCTGAATATTTATGATGATGCAAATGCATGCGTCGGCGAGCCCATGGGCTAATTGTATTTGGACGAGCCAGCCACACTAAAGCCAACATTAAATGATGTGCCCAAGGTGTTTTTTTGAAATACATATAATGAATCAGGTCATGTTCTAATTCATGTGTCAGTGAAGCAAAAATTGCAATTAGGGGAATGGTGAACCACGCAGAAAGATAACCATATCCATATGCCAATGCGCATGCGATCATCCCCGTCCAGGCAAAACCTAAAATACTCGCACCAATGAAATTCTGATGTTTAAGTATAGGATAACGGGTACGTATTTCTTCCCCGGCCTGTGTAACGATATTTCTGACCTTAGAGATTCGCTGTTGGTCAGTCATATCCGAAGATGTAGACATATGGACAACCTTTGATTTCTGAACAGTTGTACATTAAAGGAATTTATAAAAAAGAGAAGTTATCTTTCCACTTTCGCAGCGAGTATGTCCAAGTTTTGGGCAGTTTTAGTAATTTTTTCAAGATCAAGAATAAAGCAGAAAAATAAGGAGTATTTTCTATAAAACTTGTCGTCTAAAAATTCTCTTCTTAAAAATTTAATTATTTCTATTTTGATAGAATATTTATTTTTATATAGAAATAAAATTTATTCATCATCAAAGTCTTAGCTATTTAGAGAAGTTCAACTAACCTTATTCATCATATCTTTTACCTTTAAAGCCATTAATAAACTTATCTCATCTAATTTTTTTAATTCTAGAAAGTAAAAAAGCCCCTAATGGAGCTTTTTTTAATTGAAGTTTTAACCTAATTTATTGACTAATTTTAGCGGTAATATTTTCATTGCTAAACCAAGTGGCAACCAAGGCCATTTCGGTACATAGGCTTTGACTGGCGCTTTCTCAATTTCTTCTGCCAATAAACGTGAACCCGTTTTCTCATCCACTTCAAATGGTAATTTTTTCGCGCCTTCATTAATTTCAGTACGAATATAGCCTGGGAAAATGGTCGTGACTTTAATTGGTGTATCAATTAGCTCAGCACGAATGCCTTCAGCCAGATGTGCAACCCCAGCCTTACTTGCGCCATAAGCAGTCAAGTGTTTTGGCATACCACGCATTGCGCTCATCGATGAAATCATCACCAGATGACCGGAGTTTTGTGCGCGGAAAATTTCCACTGCAGCTTCACATTGTGCCAATGCAGAAATAAAGTTGGTTTCAACAGTAGCTTTATTGATCGCAAAATTACCTTTACCAATCCGGCGGCCTTCACCTACACCAGCATTGACAATAATCCGGTCAATGGTGCCAAAGTCTTCTTTAAAGGCACGGAAAACTTCAAAAACCTGATCATAATTGGTCACATCCAGTGTTTTGGCAATGACTTTAATATCATATTGGCTCTCGAGTTCCTGCTTCAAAGTTTCCAGACGTTCCAGACGACGTGCACAAATCGCCAGGTTATACCCTTTTTTTGCAAATTCACGTGCCATACCGGCACCAATCCCTGAACTTGCACCAGTAATTAAAATCGTTTTAGCCATATTTTTACCCTATCCCTTTATTTTATAAGGTGTTTTATCTTCAATAATTTTTAAATCCAGGTTAGCAGGTCTGGACGCTGTGCTTTAATAAAATGATGTTCATTCAAACTGAGTAGCTGGGGTTCATTTCCGACCAGACGCAATGTAGTAATGCTGGTATTGGTAATTGCCCAGTTTAAAGCGAAAGTTTTCTCCGGACTCAGACCCAGGATTTTGCCTACCGCCACAGAGATGACGCCACCCGAGGTATACACGATTGCATAGCGCGGTTTAGTTTGCGCAAGCTGATCACATAAGTTCTGCAAACCGGTTTCTACGCGGCTTTTAAAATTTGGCCAGGATTCATCATATTCATGGTGATAATCATCACAGGTCCAGCGAGCAATCGCTCCACTAAAGATCTTGCTCAGATAATCCCGTGGATTGGCATGTTCTGAGACATCCTGCTTCAGCAGTTCAGGCTGATTAAAACGCGGTTCATAACGGGCAAAGACCTGCTGATGATTAAACTCATTCCAGGCACTATCGGTCAAAATCTCGCTTTCAGGAAAACATTCATCTAAAGATAACTGTGCCGTCTGTTGATGACGTTGCATAGAACCAGCCACTACATACGGTGCTTCTTTCAGAATTTCATCAAAATAACGACCGAGCAATTTTGCCTGTAGTTCCCCATTTGGCGAAAGCTGATCATAACTGGCTGCCCCGAAAGATGCCTGTCCATGCCGGATCAAGTAAATGGTGGTCATTTTGGCATTAACTCTTTAAATTTCAGGATATATTTTTGTGCAATGTCATTGGCTTCAAGCTTTTGTAGACCAATCAGTTTTAAGGCACGAATATGCAAGGCATGAATGACTACCCAAAAATCCTTAAAGGCTGGATTGTTGGTTTGTTTGTGGTAATAACGATAATAGATCTGCTGAGCAATTACCGAGAGACGGAAAATCCCAAACACTTCATAGAATGTCCAGTTTTCCGGTTGCAGACCGGTTTTCTCCAGATAGTAATCCACCACTTCTTTACGGGTAAACATACCTTTTAAATTGGTGGGCTGACGACGTGTTGCTTTAAAAATGGCATTGTCCGTATCTTCTACCCAATAAGCCAAGGCAGAACCCAAGTCCATCAGCGGATCACCCAGGGTGGCCATTTCCCAGTCCAGCACCCCAATAACTTCAGTTGGATTTTCTGGATCCAAAATGACATTATCAAAACGCCAGTCATTGTGAATGACACAGGTTTTGGAATCAGATGGAATATTATCTTTCAGCCAGTTACGCACGTATTTAAAAGATGGAACATTTAATGTTTTGGCTTTTTCGTAACGTGCATCCCAGCCTTCGACCTGACGACGGCAATAGCCTTCACCTTTGCCTAACTTTTCCAGTTCTGTACCAGTGTAAGGAACTTGGTGTAGTTCGATCAGCTTATCAATCACATTAATACATAGAGTCTGGATATCTGGTTCAGTCAGTTGTAATTCAGGCGGCAGCTTGGCACGCGGAATAATACCTTCAATGCGTTTCATCACATAAAAATCACAGCCAATGACTGATTCATCCTGACAAAGTGCCACCATTTCAGGTACGACTGGATAGTGTTCAGCCAAAGCTTTTTGTACATGATATTCACGTGCCATGTCATGCGCAGATTTAGCTTTAGTCCCTTGAGGCGGACGACGTAGAATCAAATCGGCATTGGCATATTGCAAACGATAAGTCCAGTTTGAAGCTCCACCGGAATATTGAGTAAGCTCTAAAGGACCTTCTACATTTACTCCTTGTTGATTTAACCAATCTGTGATGGCCTGTACATCCAGTTCCTCACCTTCACGAACTGATCCACCTACATCAATGACCGCCATAATTTTTCCTTAAAATCTTCTAATACGTTTCAATGTTCTGTATATAAAGCCAGCTTATTTTTTACGACGTGTGCTATAACCGCGTTTTGCCAGTTCCAGTTTGGCAATCATGCCTTTATGCACTTCATCCGGGCCATCAGCCAGACGTAAGGCACGGGCTTGGGCAAAGAATCCGGTCAGCGGTGTGTCACGAGAAACACCCGCACCGCCGTGGATCTGAATTGCCATATCCACGACTTTTTCCAGCACACTTGGCGCGACCACTTTAATTGCAGAAATTTCAGTCAGTGCTGCCATATTCCCTAAAGTATCCATTTTATAGGCAGCATACAAGGTTAATAATCGAGCCTGATCAATGGTAACGCGAGCTTCTGCGACACGTTCCAGGTTACCACCCAGTTTTAAAATCTCTTTACCAAATGCGGTACGGCTCATACCTCGGTCAATCATCAACTCTAATGATTTTTCAGCAGCACCGATGCAACGCATACAATGGTGAATACGGCCTGGCCCTAAACGACCTTGGGCAATTTCAAAGCCTTGACCTGCACCGCCAATAAAATTCGAAACTGGAACACGAACATTATCAAAGCTGACTTCGCCGTGGCCATGTGGTGCATCATAGTCACCAAAGACTGGAAGCATCCGTTCGATTTTTACGCCTGCAGTATCGACTGGAACTAAAACCATGGAATGCTGATGATGACGGTCTTTGGATTCATCCGGTGTATGTGCCATAAAGATGATGATTTTGGCATTTGGATCACCCAAACCTGAAGACCACCATTTACGACCATTCAAAACAATTTCATCACCTTCAACTACCGCCGTCGCCTGCATATTGGTAGCATCACTAGAAGCCACTGCAGGTTCAGTCATACAGAACACTGAACGGATTTTCCCTTCCAGAAGTGGCATTAACCATTGCTGTTTTTGTTCTTCAGAACCATAGCGCCACAGTACTTCCATATTGCCGCTATCTGGTGCATTACAGTTAAAGACAGTAGGTGCAATTAGGCTTTGTCCAGAAAGTTCAGCGATATGCGCATATTCCTGAACGGATAATCCCTGACCTAATTCTGGACAAGGCAAAAACATATTCCAGAGACCTGCCGCTTTGGCTTTATCTTTCAATGTTTCAAGTTCTGCCGGCCATTGCCATTTGGTCCAGTCACCGCCTTGATTCAGTTCATGCACCTGATGCCAGAAATCAGCCTCGACAGGTTCAATTTCATCAGTAATAAACTTTTTTGTTCTATTTAAATAATCCTGTGCACGTGCTGACAGCTCAAACATTGCTTTATCCCTCTGAATATTCTAATTCATACGCTTTACAACACCTTAACCCAAAACTTATTATGAATAAAATGATTTAATTCCATATAGTAGTATGCATAGTATTCATTCAAAAACCGTGATGGATCTACGAAATTTTCATCGTATTGATATTAATCTTTATCCACTTTTTATTGCCATTTACGAACAAAACAGTATTTCTAAAGCTGCGCAAATTCTATCGATAAGCCAGTCAGCGGCCAGTCATGCTTTACAACGTTTAAGACAGCATTTACAAGATGATTTATTTGTGCGAACTGGTAGCAAGATGCAACCTACGCCGTTTGCGGATCAGATCTATCCTGAAATTAAAAATGCACTTTTTACGATTCAGAATATTTCGATGCAGCATCAGCAATTCAGACCGGAATCGATTCATAGCTTAAAAATTGCTGTACATGACGAAATTGAACCCATGATCTTTCCTAAACTGGTTCAACATTTCCAAAAAATTAACCTGGATCTTCAACTGAGTAGCATGAAACTCGACCGTAAAAATATTGCTGCAGATCTCGCCTCTCAACAGGTCGATTTTGTTATTGATCTGGAGCAAAGTATTAGTGAAAAAATTCAGTTTGAACGACTGGTACAGGATGAATTCGTGGTCTGTACACAACGAACAGAAATGAATGAACAGATTTATCTGGCCTCACCTCATATTGGCGTTTCCTCACGCCGTACGGGAGTTTTAGTTGAAGATATATATTTAAGTCGAAAACATTATTCCCGACAGATTTTTTTACGTTGTCAGCACTATTCCACAGCCCTGCAAATTCTGGAACAGCAAAAGACTGCCATGCTGACAATTCCTAAAAATGTTTTGACTCATCTACAGTTAGCAAACTGTCTGAATATTTTTGACGTTCCTGTACAACTTCCGAAAATTAATATGGGGATGTATTGGCATAGAGATTTGCAGGAGAATAAAAGACATCAATTTTTGAGAAATGAAATTTATAAAATTTTTGCTTAGGCTATTTATGAGATAATTTAAACTTGCTTAGGCTATTTTTATTATCAGGTTTTAGGATTGAGATTGGCCTAATTTGATAGTGCTTAGGCTATTTTATCGGTACAAAACTAAACACTGATTGATGGCTTTTTAAGCCCTATGCGGAGTGGCTTTGATCTAAAATGGCTCAACTTTTAGCTGTGTTTATGCGGCTGTTTTTGCTGATTTGGATCTTGCCCTTGTTACATCTCTCCACCACCTGGCAAATTGTGCTGGGCTTCGCACTTCTGTGTTTTTCTTATTATTTGCTGCATAAAATTACGGTGTATTTAAAGGACCTATTTCGCCCCTTTAAGAAAGGTAAGAAATATTGGTGCCGGGTAAGTGCGGTCAGTGATGGTGACACCCTCACCTGCTACCGTTTTAATATCCGTCGCTCTGAGACCAAATTACGTTTTGCCTATGTCGATGCACCTGAATCTTCACAGGCCTATGGTAAGGAATCACTACGCCTAGTTCAAAGTATGGTTAAAAATAAAATGATTCGGGTACAAATTACGGATATTGACCGTTATGGTCGCTGTGTCGGTGTGGTCTATCATTATCGCAAGAATATCAATGAAGAGATTGTGAAACGTGGTGCGGCATGGGTTTATGAGGAATATATCCGGGATAAAAACCATTTACGCTATATGATGGAACTACAGAATAAAGCTAAAAAGCAGAAAAAAGGGTTATGGAAAAACAGCCGCCCTGTCCGTCCAAGTGTTTATCGTAAACAGATCAAAGCCTCATCTTGATATTTTAAAAATCAAAAATTTAGCCTATAAAAAGGGATTTGTACTAACAAATCCCTTTTCTTTGTTCATTTAATATACCTAATAGGCCAAATGCACCAGAAAGCGGAATGCCCCTGCAATAAGTGCTAGTGTCAAAAAACCTGCAAGCCATAAGCCGACAAACCATACTATCTGTTTGCGTGTCATAACTGCTCCTTAATGATAACCATCATCTCCAACACGTACCTTGTGTCGGAATACCCAATAGGACATACAGGTATAAATCACGATAATCGGAATCAGAATCAAGGCACCAATCAAGGCAAATAACTGACTATTTTCATGTGCCGCTGCCTGCCAGATCGTGACTGATGGCGGAATAATATATGGCCACAGACTAATCAGAAAACCGGTATATGCCAGGAATACCAGCACCAGCATATAGGAAAATGGACCTAGTTCACTGCGTCTTTTACAGGCGCGTAAGGCCAGCCAGGTAAACAATATGACCAAGATCGGTACGGGCATAAAGTAGGTAAATTGTGGCTGGCTGAACCAACGCTCCGCAATTTGCGGATGGGTCAACGGCGTATAAACACTAACAGCGCCTAAAATAATCAGTAAGGCTATAATCAGCTTCGGCATCAGTTTAAACATGCGATCCTGTAAATCATCACCGGTTTTATAAATGAGCCATCCACAGCCTAATGCTGCATATAGCACTACGACACTGACTCCGGTAAAGATACTGAATGGGCTAAGCCAGTCCAGACCACCGCCTACATAGACACCATTTCGTGTTTCAATCCCCTGAATATATGCACCCAGGATCATCCCTTGCAAGAAACTGGTAACGATCGATCCTCCAATAAAGGCTTTATCCCACCAGTGTTTGCTTTTATTCGCCTTAAAACGGAACTCAAAAGCGACACCACGAAAAATCAAGGCGATCACCATCAGGATAATGGGCATATATAGCGCTGAGAGTACCGTCGAATAAGCCAATGGAAAGGCAGCAAATAATCCGGCGCCCCCTAGAACCATCCAGGTTTCATTACCATCCCAGACCGGAGCGACCGTATTCATCATGACATCGCGTTCATCCTGATGCGGGAAGAATGGAAATAGAATGCCAATGCCCAGATCGAAACCATCCAGAATGGTATAGACCAGTACACCCAAGCCAATAATCGCAATCCAAATTAATGATAAATCAATCATTTTTTATCCTCCTGATCCGGATGTTCAGGAACCTCTTCAATACGTTCGCGAATACTGCTCAATGGTCGACGGGAAGCCTGAACCACATCGCTATCCGATTCATGGTGTGGTCTGGAATGAATAAATTCTGGACCTCTATGCATTAGGCGCAACATGTAGAAAATTCCTACGCCAAAAACAACACAGTACACCACCACAAAGATAATCAAGGTTAGACCGACCTGTTCAGCTGACACTGGTGATAATGCATCTTTGGTCCGCATAATGCCGTAGACAACCCAAGGCTGACGACCGACTTCTGTAGTAAACCATCCTGCCAGCATGGCAAGAAATCCGGATGGCCCCATGATGAGTGCAAAACGATGCAGACCACGTGACTCATAAAACCGTCCTCGAGTACGTGACCATAATCCCCAGAGTGCAAGCAAGAGCATTAACATACCCAGCCCGACCATAATCCGGAAACTCCAGAACACGACCAGTGAATTGGGTCGATCTTCAGGTGCAAAATCTTTAAGCCCCGTGACTTTTCCATCCATAGAATGCGTCAGAATCAGGCTACCCAATTTAGGAATACCAATTGCATATTTGGTTTCTTCAGCTTGCATGTCTGGAATCCCAAACAGGTATAAAGGCATTCCTTCATCATGATTGGTTTCCCAATGGCCTTCCATCGCGGCCAGTTTGGCTGGCTGATGTTCAAGTGTATTCAGACCATGCATATCCCCCACAAAAATCTGTAAAGGTGCAAGTGCCAGAATCAGCCACATGGCCATGGAAAATGAAGTTTTGACTAAAGGATCTCGACGGCCCTTGATCAGATGCCATGCCGCTGTTGAGGCTACAAGTAAGGCGGAGACCAGAAAGGCGGCCATTGCCATATGAGCCAAACGATAAGGAAAAGACGGGTTAAATACGATCGCTACCCAGTCTTGCGGGACGATCAGGCCATTTTCAATCGCAAAACCTTGAGGGGTCTGCATCCAGCTATTGGAAGATAAAATCCAGAACATGGAAATACAGGTGCCGATTGCCACCATTAAAGTGGAGAAAAAGTGCGCTCGTGGGCCAACCCGATCCCAGCCAAAGAGCATGATGCCCAGGAATCCGGCTTCTAAAAAGAACGCAGTTAAAACTTCATAAGCCAGCAAGGGTCCGGTCACACTTCCAGCGACCCGGGAAAACTCACTCCAGTTGGTTCCGAACTGATAGCTCATTACCACACCGGATACGACGCCCATACCAAATGCGACGGCGAAAATTTTGACCCAAAACTTGAACAGATCCTGAAAAATCGGATTTTTAGTCTTTAACCAGCGCCATTCCAGAATAGCCAAAAAACTTGCTAATCCGATTGAAATTGCAGGAAAGATAATATGAAAAGATACAGTAAAGGCGAACTGTATTCGTGCTAACTCTAATGCAGTTAAACCCAGAGTCATAAACTTCACCTATGCAGTGTTATTTGGCATATCTGCCCTTCAGTTATTAAGTGATGGATTTTTCTAGTGCTTAGGTAGCTTAGGCTGAATCATTCTTAAAAGTATGTAGTCTTTTGTTGATTGTTTTTTAATCAGGTTAAAGACTTGTAATAACTTAGTCAAAAAGACGTTAACCATGCAAAAATTTTCAAAATTTCCCTCTTGTCTAATTCAATAAAGAGGCGTAAATTAGGCACAATTTAGTTAGCCAGGTTAACTATATGTTTCAACCCTCTTCCAGATTTCGTTCACTGTTGCTGCGTTGCGCACGACTCATGAGTGATGAAATCAATACTATTTTGTTATCCTCCCAACTTAATTATTCCTTATGGCAAGTGCTCTATACCATTCAATCCCAACAGCAATGCACACTGGTTGATATTTCAAGCTATTTAAATGTTTCAAAACCAAGCATAACCAAACGTATCCAGCATTTAAGTGAACTCGACTTAATCTGCCAGATCGAAACCGAAGATAAACGTCAGAAATTATTCAAACTCAGCGAGCAAGGGGTTAAAACCTTTAACCTGTGTTCCAAACAGATTGATGCTTTTGAAGATCAGTTACTGCAACAGATTGACGCACATGATCTGCAAAGCAGTAAAAACACTTTGGTACAGCTGATTCAGCAATTACATCCTTCATCTCAGGAAACACCACAATGAGCCAAGATCAAGCCCGCTTATGGACCTCTAATTTCGTCCTGGTCAGTCTGGTTAATTTCCAGCTCGTTCTGGTGTTTTACCTGCTGGTGATTGTGATTGTCGGTTTCTCGGTCGCTGAACTGGGAGCATCGACTGCACAAGCCGGTCTGGTATCCGGTCTGTTTATTGTCGGAACGCTAATTGGACGCTTATTTATTGGGAAATTGCTGAATCGTCTAGGACTGAAAAATACCCTGGTGATTGGCCTGACTGGCTTTTTGCTATTTTCCGGACTTTATATGATTCCGGCCAAACTAGAAGTGTTATTGGGTATTCGTCTGATCCACGGCTTTATGATGGGTATGGCATCTACCGTACTCGGCACAGTAATTGCGCAAACCATTCCAGCAACACGACGTGGTGAAGGTATTGGTTATTTCAGTATGAGCAGTACGCTTGGTACAGCGATTGGTCCTTTTGTCGGGATCTGGCTGATGACGAATTTTAATTATCAGGTGATTTTTATCTTTACTACTATTGTTGCGCTCAGCTGCCTGATTTGCGGTCTGTTTATCCAGCCGCCGCGCCTTAAAGCGAGTGGTACATCGACTTCCTCTGTTCCACAATCTGCCAGTAAGCTTGCTCAGTATGTAGAGCCGAATGCCTTGCCGATTGCTATCATTGTCCTGCTGGTGGCTACCTGTTATTCAGGCGTATTGTCCTTTATCCACTTCTATGCCAAAGACATCAATCTGGTCGAAGCAGCCTCTTTCTTCTTCCTGATGTATGCTTTTGCCATTCTGCTGTCGCGTCCATTTACTGGCCCATTAATGGATCGTAAAGGTGAAAACATCATTATCTATCCTGCAATCGTGATTATGGCAGTAGGTATTCTAATGCTGAGTCAGGCACAAAACTCTGTGATGTTACTGGCGAGTGCCGCGTTATTAGGTTTTGGTTTCGGTAATATTCAGTCAGTGTGTCAAACCATTGCTGTAAAAAGTACCACCTTGCAACGGATGGGTCTGGCGACCTCGACTTTCTTTATTGCACTAGATGCCGGTCTTGGTTTCGGACCTTATTTCCTCGGTATGCTGCTGGATGAGGTGGGTTATCGTCAGCTTTATTTGTTTTCCGCAGTGCTTACCTTTAGTTGTCTGATCTGGTATTACCTGCTGCATGGCCGCAAGGTTAAATCGACCTCAGTCAAAGCTTAAACCAGCTGATTCAAAAATTTTTAAACGGGCATTTAGCCCGTTTTTTATATCTCAATCTTTTAAATGACACTTATTTTTATCATTATGAAATATATAGTTTACATAATGTTAAATATATATTACATTTTGAATGATGTTGGAGTAAAGACATGTTAAAGAATGACATCATCGTGTTCCGTGCTAAAAAACGTTGGACACAACAACAGCTTGCTGATGCAGTGGCAGTCAGCCGCCAAACGATTGCCGCATTAGAAAAAGAGAAGTACAACCCTTCCTTGATTCTGGCATTCAAGTTAGCAAATGCACTTGAAACGACGATTGAGGAACTGTTTAGTTATGCCGAGGAAGTAACATGACACTATATTGGGTATTGATGGCTAGTATCTTAAGTATTGTGGTGGCTGTGATTTGCTGTGAAATATATAAAATACGCTTTGAATGCTCACAAGAAGCCAAAGACGAAAGAGGAACAATGATTTTATTAAAGCAGAAGTCATTGTCCTATAACATTTTATTTTTGGGGATTAGTTCAGCCTTTTTGATCATCATCGGATTTGAAGGTTTCGGACTAAAATAGTTAGAATGTGAAATTTTCATTTACTGGATTATGTTCACCGGCTTCCTGCAAAGCATAGCATCAACCATTTATACGCATTATTTACGTAAAGATATCTTTAGCTAATATGTATGCCAAGAGAGATTTTCGAATCTTTCTTTTTATCAAAATTTAGAAACGTCGGCTAAAACGACGGCGATATTCTAAAGGTGTTAACCCTGTTTTTTTATAAAATAAACGCCGAAATGAACTTGGATCCTGATAACCGACATTTTGCATAATCAGATCTATGGCCTGATCGGTTTCTTCAAGCCGTTTGCGGGCCGCTTCAATACGAATGGCTTGCAGATACTGGTTCGGTGCAATATTTAGCGCTTGTTTAAAATGCCGGATTAAAGTACGAGTGGTGACATTAAAACGTTCTGCCAGCGCATTCAAAGTAAACTCTTCATGAAAATGCTGCTCTAACCAGTCCTGAACTTTTTGCACCAGTTCATCATGATGTGGTTGACCAATCTTCATTAATGAATAAGACAATTGACTATCACGTCGATAATCAATCACAAAGGATTTGGCAGATTGCATGGCAACTTCAAAACCATAGAAACGTTCAATCAGATGCAAGCCTAAGTCAAACCAGGCCAAGCCCCCACCTGCACAGTAAATATTCTGATCCCGGCTAATCATCATATCGGCATTGAGTTTGACCTGAGGATAACGTGCACGAAATATATCCTGAAAGCCCCAATGCGTTGTCGCCACACGACCATCTAAAATACCAGCTTCTGCCAGAAAGAAATTCCCGGTGCAGTTTCCAGCGATTAAGGTAGATTGTGCATGAGCGGAAGTTAAAAACTGAATCAGGCCTGGGTTTTCATCCAGTACCTCTGGAATAGGTGCGGCGATAGTCGGCACTACCAAAATATCGGCAGTTTGAATCTCTTTATACGCACAATGAGCTTGCAATTCCAGACCGTTAATACAACGAATTGGTTGTCCATCTGGACTGGCGATCTTGACTTTAAATAGACGTTGTACATCCTGCTGCTGAATCCGGTTCCAGCTGACGCCAGCCATGGCAAATAAGTCGACGACACCTGTAATTGCTGAAGCCAAAGCACCATCAAAGCCTAAAATCACTACCTGTTGCATATTTTTCTATTTGTCGTTTTTCACCCGTTTCATGTCATTATTGACAATCCCCCTTGATAAATGCAACTGCTAGTCTTAATGCTATCTCAAGGATTGCATATTCAGGACCGTACCGTGACTCAGCTGATTAATGATAAAAACCTCAATTTTCTGCTTTATGATGTCTTCAAACTTGAAGCTTTAACTGAACTGGAACGCTATCAGGACCATGACAAAAATACTTTTGATAGCATCCTAGAAACGGCAAAAGGCATCGCGACCGATTATTTTGCGCCGCATAATGCCAAGGCTGATCACCAAGAACCGAGCTTTGATGGCAAACAGGTGAAGACCATTGATGAAGTGAAAATAGCATGGCAACAATTTGCTGATGCTGGTCTACTCTGCGCCCAGCATGATTACGCAGACGGCGGCATGCAATTGCCGACTTTGGTGAATATGGCCTGCAATGCCTATTTCATGTCGGCCAATCCTTCGACTGTTGCCTACTCTTTTCTGACAGCCGCTGCAGCAAATCTGATTCAAGCCTTTGCCTCTCCAGAACAAAAACAAATGTTCTTGCCGCATATGCTAAGTGGCCGCTTTGCTGGAACTATGGCGATGACCGAGCCGAATGTGGGTTCCTCTTTGGGAGATCTGACCACTAAAGCGATTCCTCAGTCAGATGGAAGCTACAAAATTAAAGGCCAGAAAATGTTTATTTCTGGTGGTGATCAGGACATTACTGAAAATATTGTGCATCTAGTTCTGGCTCGTATCCAAGACGCTCCGCAAGGGGTAAAAGGTATTTCCCTATTCATCGTGCCGAAATTCAAAACCAATACAGATGGAACTGTAGGTGAATCCAATGATGTCCATCTGGCTGGCCTGCTACACAAAATGGGTTATCGTGGCACCACATCAACAGTGCTAAGCTTTGGAGAAAATGACAATTGCTTAGGCTATTTAATTGGTGAAGCGGGACATGGCCTAAAATACATGTTCAAGATGATGAATGAAGCGCGCGTTGGTGTTGGCCTCGGTGCAGCCATGATCGGTTATCGTGGTTATCTGGAGTCTCTGGACTATGCCAAGAACCGTCCTCAAGGTCGTCTGGTTCACGAAAAGACACCTGATGCCAAGCCCGTGAATATCATTGAGCATACTGATGTCAAACGCATGTTATTGGCACAAAAATCTTATGTTGAAGGTGCTTTAGCGCTGTGCTTATTTGCAGCTCGTTTAATTGATGAACATCAGGCTGCACAAGATGAAGAGAGTGCCATTTTGCTGGATCTCATTACACCAGTGGTCAAGTCCTTCCCTTCTGCCTATGGTCCTAAAGCCAATGATCTGGCGATCCAGGTCTTGGGTGGTGCGGGCTATACGCGTGAATATCCGGTGGAACAATGCTATCGGGATAACCGTCTTAATCCGATTCATGAAGGCACTTATGGGATTCAGTCTCTGGATCTATTAGGCCGTAAACTCTGGCAGCACAATGGCAAAGGCCTGACCCTGCTCATGCAACGCATCCAGAAAACCTTGTCTGAGATTCAGGATAGCAAGTTAACAGAACTGGCAGATGTCTATAAACAGCATCTTGTCACTGTGCAAAAAACCACACAGGTTTTAGGTCAGGCTCTGCATCAAGGCAAAGTTAGTGAAACTTTGGCCAATTCTGGCCTATATCTGGATATGATGGGCAAAACTATTATTGCGTGGCTGTGGCTGGAAATGGCCAATCAGGCTCAACTTAAATTTGGCACATCTTCTCAACAGGAAGATCAAGCCTTTCTGGCCGGTAAAATTCAGGCAGCTCAATATTTCATTCATTGGGAACTGCCTGAAATTGAACATCAGGCCAAATTACTGATGAACTTCGATGACACCTGTTTGAAGATGCGGAGTGAGTGGTTCTAAATAAAACTCAATAAAAAATGCGCCATTCGAGGCGCATTTTTTATTGGTTTACATTATCAAGCCGCAGCGTCTTTTAGACCAAATTTCTTAAGCAGCTTGGCACGTTTCGAAGGCAGAATATTCGCTTTAGTCAGATTGCCTTGATAATGCTGATACACACGTTGATCCATCATCTTGTACCACAATGGTGGAATCAGTGCCGGAATCAGCATGGTGGCATAACCACTTGGTAATTCTGGTGCTTCATCAAAATGTCGCAATGCCTGAAATGGTCGGCTTGGATAGGCATGATGATCCGAATGGCGTTGTAACTGGTACAGGAAAAGGTTGGTCACGATGTTGTTATTGTTCCAGCTATGTTCGGGCAAGGTTCGCTCATAGGTACCATCTGCTTTTTGCCCGCGTTTTAATCCATAGTGTTCGATATAATTCACGATTTCAAACAGGCTGATGCCATAGAGGGCCTGGGTCAGCGTATAAGGAATAATTTTCTTGCCATACATTTTCAGCATCAAGGCATGATAGCCCGCACTCATCGCCCAGCCATGAAACAGCTCATTTTCCTGACTAAAGAATTTTAAGCCTTTACGTTCCAAACGTCTTTTTTCTATCTCAATTGCTGATTTCAAGCCACCCAATACAGTACGTGGCCAGAAACGGTAGAAGGATTCACCCATTTTCGAAGATGCCGGGTCTTCTGGCGTCGCTACCCGTTTATGATGTCCATAAGGATGCTCAATCCGGAAATGGTTATAGGCCAGCGGCATCAGGCTGGCATGTGACCAGTAGTGATCTTTTTTCTGAGGGCGATGGCTCAGCTCATGTGCAGTATTCACACCGATTCCATTGATCGCCCCCATAGAAACGCCAAGTAGAACCTGATCGACCAGAGAAACATTTGGACGGGATACGACATAGCCTGCAAAAGCATTGGCAGCCATTTGCAATGGGATAAACATCTTCACGATCCGGTCATAATAAGGATCTTTGACCAATGCCTGAATCTGCTCATCATTTGGATTATTGGCATCATCACCAATTAAAGCATCTAATGTTGGGATAATCACATGTAATAATAAAGGCCCACCCATCGCAAAGACTTTTTTAGTGGCTTTGGGACCAAAATGATAGCCAGCCAGAATTCCCATACCGATCACAGGCAAACCGGGACTGAGCAGCCAGCCAAAACGTTTTTTATCCAGTTGGACACCTTTCAGCGCTGACGCATCCTGCGTGAACTGAGCTTTGCTAATTTGTGCAGGGGCATTCATTGCGACCCTCCTTTTTTATGTTACTCTGCACATATAGTTGAATATTTCAGCATTAGCGAACAGTATTGAACGTCCAGAAAAACTATGTCAGCGTCTTTGGCGCAATAGGCCAAATCTTGGCCTTAAATCACAAGACTGGGCTATTTAAATTTAATTAAATGAATTAAAACAAAAGAATAGAGTCAAGCATGGATGCTTTAAGTAAAATTTTTGATGATATTCATCTGGAAAAATCCGAATATCTCTACCTCAATGTGTTTCATCCAGGCGGGTTTGATTATCAGTATGAACCGTCCATGCTGGCTTATGTATTATTACAGGGTCAAGCGCAATTAATATTCAAAGATGGCGATTTGCTTGAGCTGCAACAAGGTGATCTGGTGTTATTGCCTGCTGGTTCTGCCCATCGGATTTCTAGTCCCGGCAATGCGGATTTTTCTGAACATCATTCGATCAATTCTTATTTTCAGACTCATGCACAGCAATGTGTGGATCTCAATATCACCCATTCAGCAGAACGCAGTTTTATCCTGGCGATTCGTTCCAATCTGGATATCCAGATGGCGAAACCGCTACTGAGTGCTTTACCTAAATTTCTGCACATTCAGCATATTCTGGGAGATACAGCACCAGAATGGTTACAAGTTGGTTTGCAATTTCTGGCATTGGAAACCCAGCAACTTCGTCCGGGACGAGACAAAATTCTGGATCATCTGGTCAGTATTTTACTGATTGAATGCGTACGAGATTATATTTTGAATCTGGAAAATGCTTCGAGCTGGCTGAATGCTCTTTCGCATCCTGAACTATCTAATGCCTTGGCAGCAATTCATGGCAAACCAGAACAGCCTTGGACCGTAGAAAGCCTGGCTGAACAATGCCATATGTCGCGTTCCAAATTTGCCCAGCTGTTTACCCAGATTGTTGGTGAGCCACCATTGGCTTATCTGCAACAGCATCGACTTCGCCTGGCAGCACAATATCTCAGAAATAGCGGATTTAGCATTCAGCAGATCGCCTATCTGGTGGGCTATTCTTCGGAAACGGCGTTTAGTCAAAGCTTTAAAAAACAGTTTGAACAAACCCCGACCCGATACCGTATTGCCTGTCAAAAAAGCAAGACGCCTTTATTGGACTAAGGCTAGTACCGCTTTGACAGGATCTTCACTGTTGCCGGAAAGCAGCTGCTTGTGCATGGTGAGATGCTGCATCACCTGAATTTGAGCTGCTTCAATATCCATCAATTTTTCAATTTCAGCAGCCAGGTTTTCAGGCGTTGCTTCTGACTGGATTAATTCTTGAATGACTTTTTTACCAGCAATGATATTTGGCAACGAGAAATAAGGAATTTTGACCAGCAATTTGGCAATCTGATAAGTCAGCCAGTGCAATTTATAAAAGGTCACCATCGGACGATGCAATAACATGGCTTCCAGTGTCGCAGTGCCTGAAGCTAACGCAATGATATTAGATGCATTCATCACCTGACGGCCAATTTTTGACTCACTACTGGTATTTTCCATCAGGCGGATATGTGCTTTTAAACTGTCCGGATATTGTGCCAGCAAGTTTTCAATCTGCTGTTTACGCATCTCATTAATGGCGGGAATCAGAAACGTATAATCCGGATATTTCTGATGCAGAATTTTGGCTGCATCCAGTACCAATGGTCCTAAGCGTTCAATTTCACCACGGCGGCTACCTGGCAGCAGTGCAATATATTTTTGTGCAGGATCTAAGCCCAGTTCTGCCTGCGCTTCAGCCAGATTATTGTTGAGGGGTAACTGACTTGCCAATGGATGACCGACAAAAGCTGCCGGAACATCCCATTTTTTGAAAAATGCTTTTTCAAATGGAAACAGGCACAGTACCAGATTAATGCTGGCCTTGATGCCATGCACACGTCCCTGACGCCATGCCCAGACCGAAGGGCTGACATATTGCACGGTCTTAATCGGTAACTGTTTTTGCTTCAGGGTCTTGGAAAGTCGCAAATTAAAATCAGGCGCATCAATTCCAATGAAAACATCGACGGGATCTTTCGTCCAGGTCTCGACCAGACCATCACGAACCGCGAACAGTTTTTTAATATCTTTCAGGACTTCAACAATGCCCATGACCGAGAGAATATCCATTGGATAGTAGCTCTTGAAGCCTTCAGCCAGCATTTGCGGCCCACCAATCCCTTCAAATTCTGCATCAATACCCTGCTCTCGAAAACTACGGATGAGCTTCGCACCAAGCGTATCTCCCGATACCTCTCCCACCACGATTCCGATTTTAAGTTTCCGATTCTGCAAGTGTATTCCCTCAAATGAGACAAATTAATTCCGTTCAGATTCTATCATAAAGCATGATTTGAGCATGCCTAAGTGTTGAACTCACAAATCTTGGCTACCTCAAATAATTAAACTACTGGAATCTGGACAATGCGCGCGCCTTAGCCCAGCTTAAAAATTAAAATAAATTTAAAGCGGCTGATCTTTAAACAAATAAATAAAAAGGCATTTTGCAGAAGCTTTATCAATTTTCATACTTAGCAATAGAAAGGTATGCTAGATGATTCAAATTAAAATATAAATCAGGATGAATTACTTTAAATTTTATAGTCTTTATCTCTTTTTAGAATAAGCAAATCAATAATCAAGACAACGACTTATATTTAAAAGTCATAAGATATGCTCGTTTTTTGATTTTGGCATATATGCATGTTTGGTCCGATTGAATTTATTTTAGCAGGTGTATTGGTTGGTTTCTGTGTTGGGATTACCGGTGTCGGTGGCGGTTCGTTGATGACCCCAATCCTGATTACACTGCTTCGGGTTGAACCGCATATCGCGATTGGTACAGACCTTCTTTATGCCGCAATTTCTAAATTCTGTGGTTCACTGGTTCATGCTAAGAAAATGAATATTGTCTGGCCTATTGTGATCTGGCTGGCGATCGGCAGTATCCCTGCCTCATTTGTGACCCACTGGGTACTAGAGAATTATCTCAGTCAATCGACACATTATAAAGCAACGCTGACCATGGTATTGGGCTTTATGCTGACCCTTACTGGTGCATCTATTGTATTCCGCAATTCTATTGAAAAGTTCTTTAATAAATACCGCAAACAAGAACTGCCTGATATGACTCAGGATCTAGACAAAGTTGACTTTAAATCTGGCAATAAACGTGTCTTGATCGTGATCATGGGTATTGTACTGGGCGTGTTTGTGACCCTGTCATCTGTCGGTGCCGGTGCTTTCGGTATTATGGCCTTGATCCTGATGTTCCCGAATCTACCCATGATCCGTATTATCGGTTCGGATGTAGTACATGCTGTACTTTTAACTTTAGTCGCAGGTCTGGGCCATATGAGTGCAGGTAATGTAGACTTTACTTTATTAGGCTGGTTACTTTGCGGTTCTATTCCAGCGATTGTGATTGGAACACTGATCAGTTCACGTATGCCAGAGAAAATTATCCGTAAAATTCTTGGGATTACCCTGTTCTGTCTTGGCGTGAATTTCATTGTGAATCCAGTCAAGTCAAAACCGGTGCAACCCGCCCAACCTGAATTGGTAACAGCAGTAGAAAAAACAGTTGCTGTTTAAACTAAATCATGGATTCATCACTTTTTTTTCAAAGAAGTATTCATCTTTTTTATAACAAAGTGACGCATCATTCATGTTATATTCAGGCTATTAAACAACCTTTTGTATGATCAAACCAGTGACGGCAATGAATACACTACAGTCAAAACCTATTTCAGCATCAGATATTGATGACGTGAATATCCAAAGCATGATTCCTTTGGTAACACCTGCTCAGTTGAAAGCAGAGTTACCTTTGACTGAAACTGCTTATCAAACCGTACTGCATGGTCGTGAAACGATTCGTAATATCCTGGATGGCAAGGATAAGCGTATTTTTGTAGTAATTGGTCCATGTTCAATTCATGATCCAGCGGCTGCGCATGAATATGCTGAACGTTTAAAAGCTTTAAGCGAAAAAGTAAAAGATAGCCTGTATATCGTAATGCGTGTTTATTTTGAAAAACCGCGTACAACTGTAGGCTGGAAAGGTCTGATCAATGACCCTGATATGAATGACTCTTTCAATATTGAGAAAGGTCTGCGTATCGGTCGTAAACTGTTACTGGAGCTGAATGAACTTGGCCTGCCATGTGCAACAGAAGCACTGGATCCAAACTCTCCACAGTACTATCAGGATTTAATTTCATGGTCAGCGATCGGTGCACGTACTACCGAGAGCCAAACTCACCGTGAAATGTCTTCTGGCCTGTCTTCACCAGTCGGCTTCAAAAATGGTACAGACGGCGGCTTAACTGTTGCGACCAATGCAATGCAATCTGTTAAACATGGTCACAGCTTCCTGGGTCTAAATGACCAAGGTCAGGTTGCGGTGATTCGTACTTCAGGGAATCCATATGCACACGTGGTTCTACGTGGCGGTAATGGCAAACCTAACTACGATGCAGGTTCAGTTGCAGATGCTGAGGCAGCGCTTGCGAAAGCCAAAGTCAGCGGCAAGATCATGATTGATGCCAGCCACGCAAACTCAAATAAAGACCCGTACTTACAACCGCTTGTCTTAAAAAATATTACTGAACAAATTCTTGATGGAAACAAGTCAATTGTTGGTATTATGGTAGAAAGTCACCTGAAAGGTGGCCGTCAGGATATTCCTGCCAATCTTTGTGATCTGGAATATGGAAAATCAGTGACTGATGGCTGTATCGATTGGGAGACCACAGAAAAAGTGTTGCTTGACATGCATGAGGCATTGAAGGACGTTTTACCTAATCGTTAAACGAACTGACAAACGCCATCGACAAGATGGCGTTTTCATTTCTGAACAAGGAAAATTTTATCTGATGAATGAAATTGAAACTGCATTAAGTCAAATTGAAAATTTTCAGTTCATCCATGACCATCTGTTCAGCTCTGGTCAGCCGACAACTGAACAACTGAGGTTGATTAAAGAATACGGCGTATCCACCGTAATCAATGTGGCATTAACAGATAGCGATCATCATCTGTTACATGAAGATAAAATTTGTCTTGATCTTGGCCTGAACTATATCCAGTTGCCGATCTCCTGGGAAACCCCTTCGGATAGCCAATGCCTGCTGGTACTGGATCTGATTGATCATCTGGTCAAAGAACAAATGGTCTGGGTACATTGTACGCAGAATTATCATGTCAGCTGCCTGATGTATTTATATCGACAATACTATATGGATATGGACATGCCGACTGCACAGGAATATCTGCATCAGCTCTGGGAACCGAATGAAACCTGGACCGGTTTAATTCATGCGGTTGCCCTACAGCTGCAAGGCCGTAAAGCAACACAGGAACTGGAATTATCCCTGATTCATCCTAATAACTTCGGTTGATGTTATTTGTAATGACTGATCAGAACAGTTGCCATAGACAGAATACCTTCCTGACGACCAGTAAATCCTAATTTTTCAGTGGTTGTGGCTTTAATACTGATTTGAGTCACATCCACATCCAGTACATCGGCAATGCTCTGACGCATTTCCAGGTTATGTTTAGCCAGCTTTGGACGTTCACAAGCTACAGTGATGTCAGCATTATTTAGGCGATAACCACGATCCAAAATTAGCTGATAGACATGCTTTAATAAAACCTTGCTGTCTGCACCTTTAAACTGCGGATCGGTATCTGGAAAATGCTGGCCAATATCGCCTAGCGCCAAGGCACCTAGCAAAGCATCACAAAGTGCATGTAAAACCACATCACCATCAGAGTGTGCTTTCAAGCCATGCGTATGTGGAATCTGAATACCTGCCAGAGTGACAAAATCACCTTCTTCAAATGCATGTACATCCAGTCCCTGACCAATACGAATTTGTGCAATCACTTTTATATCCTTTAGAAATAACTGATTGAAATCTTGTACACGACGTTTCTATTTCGCTATAGTTAGACCTAGCGTAACACAGTGAAAGTATAAGCGATCATGCTACTGAAAACTGATATAAATATGATGAAAATAATGGGACTTTTACTCGGGACAGGCCTTTTTGCTAGCAGCATTCATGCTGAATCGCTGGACTGTAACAGTCATCATAACAATAACGCAGCCATGAAAAAGATCTGCTCAGCCTCTCTTGATGAACCGCGTGAAAAACTGACAGATCAATATTTTACCGCTTTTCTGATTACAGATGCGCCTGTTCGCTTATTACAAGATACTCAGCAGCTATGGAGTACACGCTTACAGCAATGTAAGACGCTGGACTGCTTTAAACAGCAATTTGACCAGCGTCTGGATGACCTCAATATTTATATTTCCCTAAATCAGAGCCTGACTCAGCACTATCTCAAGTTTGAACAGGGACAAATGGCCAAGCAGCCGATTCATCTTAAGATTCATCAGCTGACGAAAGATCGCATCAAGATTGAAGGGATCGCCTACCGCAATCCGAATAATCGTGCAGAAACCCAGACCATTCCTTTTTTGGCCTATACCACGACGGAAACTAAAAGCCAGATTACGGATAATGAGCATGACTGCAAATATACCTTTAACTATAGCAAGGCAATCTTGACGGTCAGTACTGAACAAAAAGGCTGTGAGCGCTTTAGTGGTATTTATCGTTTATATGATTAAACAGCCGACTTTTATTTTTATCTATCAATGTCCTAATTAATATTTAAAAATTTAAACTAGAAATTTCCTCTCCTTATAGGAGAGGTTTTTATAAAGATTCCCTTGACCCTAATTTTTTGCTCAGGTAGAAGGAGCTTAATGAATAATTATTTTTTGATCTTTAAAATAACCCGAAAGCGGGCTATTTACTTAGGCTGGATAGTGCTGAGCTATTTCCTGACTGATCATCGCTGCGGTTGCCGCTGATAATGTCCAGCCCAAGTGTCCATGACCGGTGTTGTAAAAGACACGTTCCTGTCTACCACGGCGCACCACTGGCATCATGTTCGGCATCATGGGACGCAGACCTGCCCATGGAACCACATGTTCAGTACACAGATCGAAATTGCGTTGTGTCCAGTCAATTAAAGGCTGAATTCGGTCAACACGAATATCCCGATTATAACCATTAAATTCCGCGGTTCCTGCAACACGTAAGCGGTCTTTACCTAAACGTGACAAGACGATCTTGGCGCTCTCATCTAGCAGACTGACCCAAGGAGCATTTTGCTGACTTTGCTCATCATTCAGCTGTACGGTAATTGAATAGCCTTTTACCGGATAGACATTCACTCGCTCACCCAACAGATCTGCCAACTGATAACTGCTTACGCCTGCACATACCACAATGGCATCCGCCTGAATCTCGAGCACATCTTCAGCATTGGCACGCACATTTTCAGGGCTTGGTCTGCATTTAACTATAATCTGCTGTGCTTGGTGATCGACCGCAAATACATCCTGACCAAATTCGAAGTTCACCCCTTTTTTCATACAGGCATTTGCCAGTCCAGTACTGAATTTATGAATATCTCCAGTCGCATCACTCTGGCAATAAAACCCCGCGTAATAATCCCCAGTTAATGCAGGTTCAATCTGCTTGATTTCTTCATTGCTGATGGCATTACGTTCCAGACCACCACTACACAACAGATCATTGACCTTAATTGCGACATCATAATCAGCTTTATTATGGTAGAAATCGTAGAATTCCGCGCTTTTCCAGATCAAAATCAATCTGCTCAATTTCGGCAATTTCAAACAGACGTTTTCTGGCCAGTAATGCGATTTTTACCGTTTCCCGGGTATTGGTTTCATAGTTTTTAATATGACCTAGAAATTCCATCAGCCAGCTATATTTATGCAGACTAAAAGAAGGATTAAGCAATAGCGGTGCGGTTTTTTGTGACATCCATTTGATGCCTTTCAACACAGTGGCTTTTTGATTCCAGACTTCTGCATTACAGGCAGAAAGTTGCCCGCCATTAGCAAAGGATGTTTCCATAGCGGGATAAAGATGACGGTCAACCACCGTGACCTGATAACCGAGTAAGGCGAGCTCATAAGCTGTTGTTACACCGGTAATGCCTGCCCCCACCACAATAACATGACGCATAGACACCTCTCCTCAATATGTGATGTCTTTCCCATCTGTCATGTGTACCTGAGAGCTTCGGTGACTGCATCATAGCTGTATGCAGCAACCTTCCCCCTTCGGTGAGTGATTCAACACTTCTCTCCAGAGTTTAATATATTATTGCAGTCCTTTTGCCTGAGAGTTTCCTGGGACCTTGCTCCTTCGGCGAATGCAGTAGCATTTCTCTCCTGCAATAATATTTTTATTATCCTGAGCAATTTATATACCATCTTATCGGAGACTACAGTTTTTTATTTATGTTAATTCACGTGATTTAAGTGGTAACGATACTTTCAATAAATTTAGAAGAAATAACACTATCTATTTCAAACGAATTTTAAGATTTTAATTTGGTTTTTTGCCTCATTTTCCTACGTCATGCTGCAATGCAAGGCATTTAAGAAAAGCAATAATGTTAATAATTGCTTAGGCTATTTATAGGATTGATTTAATATTAGACTTTAATATATGGCCGACTTTCAGATCCTAAAATTAAATTAACCAGGAAAGAATCAACATGAGAGATCCAGCCGCGACTACCGTTTGCATACTGATAATACTGGCCATGAACTGGCTATCTCCGCCATAGACACGCGTCAGTACATAGGAAGCTGAAGCAGTAGGTAAAGCAAAAAACAACACCAGTACCTGGGTGGTTAAAGGATCAATATCAAATAATTGGCAGACAAAGAAAGCAGCAAGTGGCATTCCTAATAAACGTCCAAAAGTCGCCAGACCTAATGGGAAGATATCTCGCTGGAAGCCTTGGAACTGTAAGGCAGCCCCCACACACATCAAGCCAAGCGGCAAACTGCATAAGGCAATCTGTTTTAAGAATAATTCAAACCCAGCCCAGAGTGATAAGCCTGAAAGATTAAATAGGCCTCCAACAAGAGAACCTAGAATTAAAGGGTTCTTTAACAGATCAATCAGGATTTTGAAGATCTGCATATCTGAACTACGGGTAAATGCCAGTACAGATAAGATATTGACCAGTGGAATACATAACACCATCACTACGGCGAAAATGGTCATGCCCTGCTGATGAAATAAAGCATTCACTGCTGCAAGTCCGATATAGGTATTAAAACGCAGGAGTGCCTGCACATAGACCCCAAAACGTGCATAGCCAATCTGATAAATCTTGCGCATCACATATAGAGCAATACTGACCACTGCCATAAGGCTAAAGACCACCAGAACCACATCTTTAATGACTGCCATTTCAATCTTGGCTACGGCCAGATTTAAAAATAGCATGACTGGAAACAGGACAAAATAATTAAGTTTTTCTGCCCCACGCCAGAAACTATCTTCCAGCCATTTCCTTTGTTTTAATACATAGCCCAAAGTAATCAGGCCAATAAGCGGAAACAGTACAGTGAAGATAGTCTGAAACATTGAACAACTCATGATATGGGTTTTGCGGCAATCGCATCCAATTCAATTGCCTGTCAATGAGCAAGGATACAACAACCGGCTCGTTTCAAGATAAAAATAGTGGAAAATTCAATGGATAATAAATAAAAAACACTCTCGCTGGCTTTAATTAAAATACGCTTTAAATCCAACTTTCATCTTTTGCAACATTTAGTGCATCATTTTTAGTCTTTCAAGCTCCTCATAAACCTTTGCATCAAGCTTCGGACGGACTTTTTCAAACTTAACTTTTAACAAATCCAGGCTTCTTAAGAGCATCCTAAAAATGAGTCTCTCACGGCCTAAATCATCTGTTGCCTTAAAAGTTGTTGGATCAATCCTTAAACGGAAATCCATATTTCTACGTTTAAATGAATAAAAAATACGTTCATCAAAACTATCATTTCCCATTATAATTTCAATGCACTTCCATTTATCTATCGGAATATCATACGACTTATTTTGTAGTTGAGCATTTAAGGCATTTTCTACTGCGTTACGTGCTTTATTTTCGAGATCAAGATGATCTTCTGTTAACACTTCCCTACTTAATTCAGCACTTAACCATACTTCCATTCATATATCCTGTCATTATTCTTATTAAACACACTTAGAATCAAACATAGATTCAAATAACTTCATCAATCTTTTCGAGACTCTTTTCTAAAATCACCAGATTTAAATCTACTAAAGGCTGTCCAACATCTGCATCCAGTGGATAACTCTCTGTTTTGCCGGTTTGGTGATAACCACGACGCTCATAATACGCGATTAATTCAATGCGAACATTAAGAACAGACATTCTAAGTTTTTTGAAAGGTATTTTTTCTCTAGAGTATTGCTCAGCGAAATCTAACAATATTCGGCCATAACCTGAATTTTGCCGGACTGGGTCAATAGCAAAACTGCCGATTTCAAAACAATCTGGCAAGTGTGTCAGACCAATACAACCCACCAGTTGATCATTATTTTCCAAGACATAAAGTTCGAAATCAGGCCGTGCTAAAAGTTCACTTAACTGAGCCTCATTAATTCGATCACCTAAAAAAATGTCATGTTCATGCGTCCAGCCCAAATTAGATCGATAAGCTGTATTGATCAACTTAACAATGCTTTGAATGTCCGTAGCTTGGGCTAAACGAATATTGTTATTTTTCATTTTATAAATATAAAAAAGCCAGACCGAAGCCTGACTTTAATTTCATTTGCTTCTATAAAGCAAATTATTTAGGTTCAATTGGCTCAAACGGCGCAACGACATCGGCATTTTGTGCACGATGGCGCATGAAGTGATCCATCAAAACAATTGCTAGCATCGCTTCAGCAATTGGGGTTGCACGTACACCCACGCAAGGATCATGACGGCCTTTGGTCAGGACATCCGTATCTTCACGATTAATGGTAATGGTTTTACCCGGAGTTGTGATGGAAGCCGTTGGTTTCAACGCAATCGAAACACGAATATCCTGACCGCTAGAAATACCACCTAAGATACCGCCAGCATGGTTCGCCAGGAAGCCATCTGTTGTGAGTTCATCACGGGTTTCATGACCGAACTGCTCAGCGACACCAAAACCATCACCAATTTCCACGCCTTTCACGGCATTGATTGACATCATCGCATGAGCAATATCAGCATCTAAACGATCAAATACTGGTTCACCCCAACCGACAGGAACTTTCGAAGCAATAATTTCAAGGCGTGCGCCACAGCTTGTGCCCTGTTCACGTAATGAAGTCACGAGTGCTTCAAAACGTGGAACGGCATCAACATCACCACAGAAGAACGGGTTATTTGGCACTTCATTCCAGTCCAGTTTTTCTGCTTTTTCAGTACCGATTTGGGTCACATGACCACGGATTTCAATACCAAATTTCTCAAACAGGAATTTCTTGGCAATCGCACCTGCTGCTACACGCATCGCAGTTTCACGCGCACTTGAACGGCCACCGCCACGATAATCACGGAAACCATACTTCTGGCTATAGGTATAGTCTGCATGACCCGGGCGGAAAGTTTGCGCGATATTGCCATAATCTTTCGATTTTTGATCCGTATTACGGATTAAAAGACCGATTGAAGTACCGGTGGTTTTACCCTCAAATACACCGGAAATAATTTCAACTTCATCCGGTTCTTTACGCTGTGTTGCAAATTTTGAAGTACCTGGCTTACGACGGTCCAGATCCTTTTGCAAATCGGCTTCAGACAGTTCAATCCCTGGTGGAACCCCATCAATAATGGCCATTAAGCCAACACCATGAGATTCACCACAAGTCGTTACACGGAAGAGTTGCCCTATACTATTACCTGCCATGTCAACGACTCCTTATGAATTAACAGATTGAATGAATAAATCACGATATTGACGGCATTGGGCTGCAGTCAGTGCAAAAATACCTGAACCACCACGTTGGAACTGCAACCAGTGGAAATCAACTGTATTGAAGTTTTGCTTCATCGCCCATTCAGAATTACCCACTTCAATCACGATCAGGCCGTCTTCAGTCAGGTAATCAGCTGCTTGAGCCAGCATCTTACGAACCAGATCCAGACCGTCTTGACCAGCAGCCAATGCCAGCTCTGGCTCATGATGGAATTCATCAGGAAGATCAGCCATATCCTCTGCATCGACATATGGAGGATTAGATACGATTAGATCATATTGGTTTTCAGCTGGAATTTTAGCGAACAGATCAGATTCAAGTAATGCTACTTGGTACTGCTTACTGTGATGTTCACAGTTAATCTGAGCCACTTCCAAAGCTTCTTTAGAAATATCAGTTGCATCCACTTCTGAATCCGGGAAAGCATAGGCCAATGCAATCGCAATACAGCCAGAACCGGTACACATATCCAGAATGCGTTGTGGAGTTTTTGGATTCGGGTTTTCTGGCAGGTTATTTACTGCTGTGCCCATTTCACCATTTTCAGTCAGGCAATAAGGAGCAAAGCGGTTTTCAATCAGCTCGACAATTGGCGAACGTGGAATCAGAACACGCTCATCGACATAGAATGGCTTACCGAAGAAATAGGCCAGATTCAATAAGTAAGAGGTTGGAACACGTTCATTAATGCGGCGTTCCAGCAAGCTCAAGAACTCAGCGACTTCACTCGGCAATAATTTAGAATCCAGAATTTCAGGGTCTGCATTCCAGTCCAGTGACAAGGTTTGCAGAACCAGCGCTGAACTTTCAGCAAAATAATCTTCTGTACCTTGACCTAAGTGCGCATCGTATTGACGTAATGCTGTAACTCCAAAACGAATAAAATCACGAATGGTAGTTAAATTTTCAGCGGCTTCCTGCAAATGTTCAGGGCTAATAGTCGGTCGATCCACTTAAGGCGTCTCCAAGGTCATTTTTTAAAACGCCTTATGATACCTTGTTTTGAGGTCTTTTATAATGCCAAAACCATGAAAAACCCGAATTCTCCATGGTTTATCAATTACAGCTCTTCTGGATTTCAGACAGATTAGAATCCTGCTTTTTAAGATTTATCGCTATTTCCGGAAGGATTTATTAACTTAAAACCAGTTTAAGCACCGGCACGATAAGAACGCGATTGATACAAATTCGCCTGATCTTTTACCATCTCTAGCGCACATTGACCCTGTTTAATCTGGGCATATTGGGTATTCATGGTCAGCTTGCATTGCTGTGATAGTTTACGTTGCCACAACGTATGCTGATCACGAATATTATTACGATAGCCCGCATTCAATTTCAGATAAGTCTTATAGTTTTTCTTCAGACGTTTATTCTGTGCTTTTAATTCTTTTTTCACACATTTTTGTAGTTTAGCTGTATTGCCATAACTAAAGTTCATGCACTGGGTATATTCCTGAGAATAACCTGTAGCCGCCTGAACCTGTAATGCCATTGTCCCCAAACAACCTGCCATTAATAAACATGCAAAACGCATAATAACCCCTTCACCAAAACTGGCTTGTTTCCAATCAATATTGAATAATGAATCTTGTTTAAATTATTGCCTGATACTAACTTAGTCCTCGATAAAATCCTATATTTTTCTCGCTTAAAAAGATGTCACAGTTCTTTGGTTGAAACTTGATTTTATGGCCGCATATAATTCGGCAATGATGTCCAAACGAGCCCAGATCTTATGAGCTATAAGCACAACAATCTTATGGCCATGCGCCAGAACTACTGGAATGACCAGTTATCCAGTCAGGTGCAGCAGGAAAAGGTATTTTTACAAACTACATTAATGCAGCAAGGCGTATTTAGTAGCGCGACACTGGAAGATGCCAAATACCTGTTTTTCAGCTTGCCAAGCATCATTATTGTGAAGGGTTATGCGCTGGGTTTTATGCATGAAACAGTCCAGAACCTAATTCATCAACATATTCAAACAAATAAACAACAGTTACAACAACGATCTGAATTAAAAATTCAATTTCAAATGTCATAATATTCACCCTACACTGGTCAAAACGGCAAGTGATATGCTCTTGCCGAGATTTTCACCGTGAATTCAGCGGCTTAAACTTTTTTAATACGTGCAGACACGGTAATATCCACTACAATGATTTATTCCGCTTTATGCTGATAAAAGGATTGAGTTTACATGTCAGATCAGAACGATAAGCTTAAACAATTGAAAACTTCCTCAATGGATCGACGCTTATCGATCGCAAAGGCATCTTTGCTGGCAGGTACGCGCTGGGCAGCATCCAGTGCGGGTTCTATGTTCTCGAGCGAAGAAGAAAAAGAAAGAAGACGCAAAAAAGCTATGAAAGAACAGGCCGATTATCTTGTTGCAGAAATTGGCAAGCTTAAAGGTTCAATCGTCAAAATTGGCCAGATGATGGCACTGTATGGCGAGCATTTTCTGCCAGAAGAAGTTACTCAAGCCTTAAATACCTTAAATAATAAAACAGTCGCTTTGGCTTGGCCGGCGATCAAAGCCCAATTACAACAGCAATTAGGTTCCAAGCTAGATGATCTGACAGTTGATCATGAGCCCTTGGGCACAGCCTCTTTGGCTCAGGTGCATCGTGCGGTACGCAAGTCAGATGGTATGGAGCTGGTGCTTAAAATCCAGTATCCGGGTGTAGCTGAGGCTATTGATTCTGATATGAGCCTGTTTAAGAACATGCTCAAATTGACCCGTATGGTGCCGCAAACCCGTGAATTTGATCAATGGTTCGATGAAGTTCGCGAGATGATGCATCGTGAGGTCAATTATAAAATTGAAGCAGATACAACTCGCCGTTTCTGTAAACGTCTGCAAAATGATCCACGATATATCGTACCGACCATCATCGATAACTATTGTACTGACCGTGTCCTGTGTATGACCTTTGAACGTGGTGTACCAATCAATAGTCCAGTGATGCTATCTCTACCACAGGAACGTCGTAATAAACTGGGTGAAGCTTCTCTGGAAATCGCTGTACGTGAGATTTTTGAATGGGGCGAGATGCAGACTGACCCAAATTTCGGCAATTATCTGGTACGTCTAGGTGATGGCGAAAATATTCAGGACAAGATTGTACTCCTCGATTTCGGTGCAATCCGTCAGTTTGACCAGCATCTACTCAATGTAGCGCGTAACCTGATCCAGGCCGGTTATCATCATGATTCAGACATGATGGTAAAAGCCATGACCGGTTATGAATTCTTCGATTCTATTCCGCCTAGCATCAAACCGGATATGGCGAAAGTCTTCCTGTTAGCCACAGAAGCCTTCAGCTCACCAATGAACAATAAAGACCTGCCTCCAAGTGTGATGGATGAACATGACCGCTATAACTGGAAAAAAAGCCAGCTTCATAGCCGGGTAATGCAGCAGGCTTCTAAATCCATGGCTTCACGTTATTTCAGTGTACCGCCTAAAGAATTTATGTTTATTAGCCGTAAGTTTATTGGTGCTTATACCTTCATGACGGTGATTGATGCGAAAACTAATGTACGCGCAATGATTAAACGTCATCTCTAATAGACTAAGTTATTATTAGCCTTATATAAGACCCGGATGATTTTGTCATTCGGGTCAATTTTTGATAAAAACCAAATTTTTCTTATTTTATTTTTCTATTTATTTTCAATATCTTAAATTTTTAAATCCTCTCTTTATTTTAATGATAAATTGACAATGATTCATGTCATTGATGACATGGTTTTTTCTAGAACTGCATGTCAACATCAGGCAAATAAGATAACACCCCGTAGGATAATTAGAATGAACAATATGGTGAACAAAGCACAAGGATTTGGCTTGTCCATCCTGACCAAAGTGGCTGGAAGTGATTTACTCGACCAATTAAAGCTGCGTAAATTTTTAGAAAAATCTCTTTATCAAAGCTCTAAAGCAGGTTTTAAAACACTCAGCCAAACTCAGAAAATCCTGAAATCTGGTCAGAAAATTCAAAGACAACGTTTACCACATCAGTCCAAATCCCTGTTTGATCTGAATCTGACTGAAGAACAGCAAATGACCTGCGAGGCGATGCAACAGTTTGCCAGCGAAGTCCTTTATCCTTTGGCACATGATGCAGATCATCATGAAATCTTCCCAGAGGAACTCTGGCAATATTCAACTGATCTGGGTCTTAATTTTTATGCGCTGCCTGAAGCTTTAGGTGGCGTAGCTGCAGAACAGAATATCGTCAGCAATGTCCTGATGGCTCAACAGTTGGCTCAAGGTGATTTCAGTCTGACCGCTGGACTGCTTTCTACCTTTAGTGTGATTAATGCGATTACCCGTTGGGGTTCAGAACAGGTTCAGACTGAGTATTTAACTGCATTCGCCGATGATCCTCATCTTAAAGCTACCTTCGCAGTACAGGAAGCAACAGCTGCCTTTAATCCTTATCAGTTAAAAACTCAAGCAATGTCGAATGGAGATCACTATCTGATTAATGGTGAAAAAACCTTGGTGATGCTCGGAGAAACTGCTGATATCTATCTGGTCAGTGCAGATCTGAATGGCAAAACCGAAGTATTTATTATGCAACGCAATAATACTATTACTGCACAAAAATCTCCGGCTATGGGCCTGAAAGCCACTCAAACCATGAATCTCAAATTTAATAACACACCGGCACAACGCTTGGGAGATGACGATTTTGATTACACCGCTTTTCTTGATCTAGGCAATTTAATGTGGTGTGCCATGGCGGTCGGTACCTGTGAAGCGGTTAAAAAATACTGTGTGCAATATGCCAATGAACGGACAGCCTTTGGCGAACCGATTTCTCATCGGCAAAGTGTGGCTTTTATGATTGCAGATATGGCGATTGAAATTGATGCCATGCAAATGCTGATCCTGAATGCCGCCAGTCTGGCAGAATCTGGTCAGGATTTTCATCGTGAAGCTTATTTAGCCCGTCTGCTCTGTGCAGAAAAATCCATGAAAATTGGCACAGATGGAGTGCAGATCCTCGGCGGACATGGCTTCACCAAGGAACATCCGGTAGAACGCTGGTATCGGGACTTAAGAGCAACAGCAATCGTACATTCTGGCCTTCATGCCTGAGCAAAGAATAAGGAAAAAAATAGATGAACTTGCAAAATCCTAAAAAATTCAAATTGCTGATTGATCAGGCACATGAAGTTGCTCTGAATGTCCTCCGCCCTATTTCACGCAAATATGACAAAGCTGAACATGTCTATCCAAAAGAGCTGGATATGCTTGCTTCTGTCGTTGATGGCATGAACCAAGGGAGCGAAGGCATGAATGCGGGAGCTGCGGTCAATAAACGCGGTGATAACGATGAAAGCAATAAAAATGGTGTAAATATCTCTACAGCACTTAGTATTGTCGAAATGTGTTATGGCGATACCGGACTACTTTTATCCATGCCGCGTCAAGGTTTAGGAAATTCAGCCATTGCTGCTGTTGCTAATGAGGAACAGTTACAACGCTTTCATGGCATCTGGGCAGCGATGGCAATCACTGAACCAGGCTGTGGTTCGGATTCAGCTGCCATTCGTACTACTGCCATTAAAGATGGTGATGACTATATCCTCAATGGTGAAAAAATCTTTGTCACCTCTGGCGAACGTGCAGATGCGGTTGTCGTCTGGGCGACTTTAGATAAAAAACTTGGCCGTGCTGCAATCAAGTCCTTTGTCGTACCTAAAGGCACACCCGGTATGAAAATCGAGCGTCTGGAACATAAGCTGGGCATTAAAGCCTCGGATACGGCTGCAATTAGTTTTATCGATTGTCGTATACCTGCTGCTAATTTGCTTGGACATGCTGAAATTGATGTAGCCAAAGGTTTTGCGGGTGTCATGGAAACTTTTGATAATACCCGTCCGCTCGTTGCAGCCATGGCAATTGGCTGTTCTAAAGCCTCCTTGGAGAGAATTAAGGAGATTTTTAAGGAACACCTAGATCCTGAGTACAATACGCCTTACTTACAAGCATCGAATATTCCAGCGCAAATTTACCGAATGGAAGCCGAATGGGAAGCAGCCCGTTTATTAATGTTGAAAGCTGCGTGGATGGCGGATAACCGCAAGCCTAATTCTCGTGAAGCCTCTATTGCTAAAGCCAAGGCAGGTCGTATTGCGAATGAAATCACTTTGAAGTGTGTCGAATTAGCAGCATCTATAGGCTATAACGAGACTGAACTTTTAGAAAAATGGGCACGTGATTCCAAGATTCTGGATATTTTTGAAGGAACTCAACAGATTCAGCAGCTCATTATTGCCCGACGTGAACTAGGTAAATCTTCAAGTGAATTAAAATAATAAAAAATTGGAAATACTGCTTCATTAAAAATGAAGCAATAAAAAGGATGGATTTTTTATGGTTTTCGGACTATAAAATTTCCATCCTTTTTCATGTCATGACCTATGTATTCTATTCGTCCTATCCAACCTCACGATAATGCTCAAATTGCCAAGATTATTCGCGAAGTTTCCGTAGAATTCGTGCTTGCAGCAGAGTCCGGCTTTGCTGTCGGTGATTCAATCCTGGATAACCTGTATGAAGTATATCAACAGCCAAATGCGGCTTATTGGGTCATTGTCGATGAGCAGGATCAAGTCTTTGGCGGTGGAGGTATTGCACCATTACAGGGTGATCAGAGTATTCTAGAAATACAGAAAATGTATTTCTTACCCATTATTCGTCGTTATGGATTTGCAAAACAGATTTTAAATCTGGCCTTTGACTTTGCTCATGAGCAGAATTTTAAACGAATCTATCTTGAAACTACTGCAAGCCTTTGGCAGGCTGTGAAGCTTTACGAAAAATTAGGTTTTGAACATCTCGATCATCCTGAAGGCAATACGGGTCATAGTGCAGCTTGTGAAATCTGGATGCTAAAAACTTTAGACTAAGCCATCTCATACATCTAAATACTTTTATTCTAAAGAAAAGCCAGAGATACAAATTCGGCTACTAACTGGCTTTTCTTTAAGCAATTCTTCATAAAAAATTCATTATTCAACAAAATCTAAGTTGTCTTTGTAAACAAATCATCTAATTTCTTGACGATTTTCATACATCTTCCTAAGATCAATTTAATTTTAAAAATACAGGGAAGCTGAAAGTTGTTGGGCAAATTTTCTGGCAAAAACTATTCATTATTAAAGGTCTTAAATCCTACTACTTTAAAAATTGGGATGCTTGGCTTAACTACAATATTAATAAGTGCTTGCTCCTCACTAGGAGGTAAATCCTTAGAAAAACGCTCTGCTAAACTGTCTCAAGGAATTCAGACTGCATATGCTGTGCCTGCGACAACTGCTACTCGCGTTTCACCTTTAATTATTCAGAATGCCGAAAGACATAGTCTAGATCCCTTGCTAGTAGCAGCCGTGATTCGACAGGAATCTACCTATCGCAGTCAGATCGCTTCACCTGCAGGTGCTGTGGGTCTTATGCAAATTGTTCCGCGTTATTGGCAATCTACATGTGGACCTGATTTATTTAATGAAGCAATAAATATTGGATGTGGGAGTTATATTCTGTCACGTTATCAGGAATCGAGTGGCAGCCTAGAAAAAGCGCTGGGTTATTATAATGTAGGCCCTACTGCCTATGAGAAAGATCGGAAAATGCGTAAACAAGGCAAAAAATATGCAAAAGAAGTTTTAACGCACCAGAAGCAACTTAAAAAATCGATGTAATTAGAACGTACTAATGATTAATTAAATGCATTCCAGAAATATTAATCCATAAATAAAAAGGCTTAAATTTATTTAAGCCTTTTTCTATTTCATCTTTATTTTTTCTATAAAAAAAGCCCCCTGCGTGAGCAGAGGGCTTTTGGAATAATGAGCTGGCGATGACTTACTCTCACATGGGAGACCCCACACTACCATCAGCGCTAAGAGGTTTCACTTCTGAGTTCGGGAAGGGATCAGGTGGTTCACTCTTGCTATTGTCGCCAGCACAACTGTTTATGGACTTGTTCGGGTCTTATTTACATCATTGATGTATGCCGTACTTCGTACCAAATAGAATTCATTAACAGATTATTTGAGTTAAAGTATATGTTCTAGCGTATTCTGAATCAAGATCAGTCAGTGTTAACTGTTTGGTTTTGAATCGATTTTAGCTCACTGCTTACGCAGTTCGTACAACAACTGTTTGGGTGTTGTATAGTCAAGCCTCACGAGCAATTAGTATTGGTCAGCTTCACATATCACTATGCTTCCACATCCAACCTATCAACGTCGTAGTCTTCAACGGCTCTTTAGAGGAATAAATTCCTAGGGAAATCTTATCTTGAGGTAGGCTTCCCGCTTAGATGCTTTCAGCGGTTATCCCTTCCGAACATAGCTACCCGGCGATGCGACTGGCGTCACAACCGGTACACCAGAGGTTCGTCCACTCTGGTCC